>BEIC01000194.1 GCA_002898875.1 bacterium HR26 | reverse complement strand
GGCATCTCGCCGACCGGCACCTCGATCAGCACCGGGCGACCGGCTCCCAGGGAACGCTCGAGCGCCTGCTTGAGCTGTTCGGGGCCTTCGACTCGCATCCCCTCCACGCCGAACGCCTCGGCCAGCTTGACGAAGTCGGGGTTGTACAGGTCGGACGCGATCAGCCGGCCGCCGAACCTCTCCTTCTGGATGCGACGCACGTTGCCGTAGGCGTTGTCGTTGAAGATCACCGTCACCAGGTTGATCCGGTGCTGGACGGCCGTCGCCAGCTCCTGAACGTTGTACATGAAGCCGCCATCGCCGTTGATCGAGATAACCGGCTTGTCGGGGTTGCCGACCTGTACCCCGAGCGCGGTCGCGAAACCATAACCCAGCGTGCCCTGGTAACCGGAGGTCAGGAAGGTACGCGGGCGGTAGACCGGGAACGCGTTCCAGGTCCAGTAGCCGACCTGCGTGCTCTCGCTGACCAGAATCCCGTCGTCAGGCAGCACCTCGCGGAGCGCCATCGCGTAGGCAGCCTGCGGCTGGACCTCCCAGAGCAGGTCCTCGATGCGCTCCTTGAGCGCAATCAGCTCTTCTTTGCGGGAGGCGCGCTTGCGGTTGTGCTTCGGCACGCGGTCGACGAGCTCCGCTAGCCCGCGCTTGGCATCGGCTACGATCCCGATGGCCGGCGGGTAGTTGCGGCCGATCTCCTCAGGATCGATGTCCATCTGGATCACGACCTGCCCGTTCGGACCCCAGTCCGAGGTCGCCGGCTGGAGGAAGCGCGTGCCGACCACCAGGATGACATCCGACTGCGGCGTTAGCTCGCGCGCCGCGATCATGTTCTGCGCCAGGTAGTGCCGGTCGGAGAGCGCTCCCTTGCCGTTCATCGACATCACCACCGGCGCCTCCAGGAGTTCGGCTAGCGCCTGAAGCTCTTCCCACGCCTCCGCCGCCAGGACCCCGCCGCCGGCGAAGATGAGCGGGCGCTCGGCCTGCCCCAGTGCACGAGCCGCCTGCTCGAGCAGATCCGGGTCGCCGGCCTCCCGCTCAGCCGGCTCTGGATCGAGCAGTGTGACCTCGGCCGTGTTCATCAGGACGTCGGGCGGGATCTCGATCTCGACCGGTCGGGGCCGACCAGTATGGAGCTGGCGGAAGGCCTCGCGGACCAGGCCGGGAATCTCCTCCGGCCGCATGGCACGGGCCGCCCACTTGGTGACCGAGCGCACGGCCTCGAGCTGGTGCGGGATCTCGTGCAGCATCCCGCGACCCTTGCCGATGTGCTCCGAGGGGATCTGTCCCGAGACGCACAACACTTTGGAATTGCAGGCATAGGCAGTCGAGAGCCCGGCCATGGCATTGAGCAGGCCAGGACCGGGTACCACCAGGCACATCCCTATCTTGCCGGTGGTACGGGCATAGCCGTCCGCCATATACGAGGTGGCCTGCTCGTGCCGGGTGTGATAGATCCGGATGCGGTCCTGCACGTCGTAGAGCGCATCGAAGGCCCAGTCGAGCTGGACGCCCGGCAGGCCAAAGACGACCTCAATCCCCTCACGCAGGAGCTGCGCGACCAGCGCCTGGCCACCAGTCATCTGGGGCATGCTTCCACTCCTCTCAGCAGCCATCTCTGCTTGCAGACACGTGAACGCCCGGCCCATGGCCGGGGCGACTCCTGCGCGCCGTTGCGCTGGCCCTGGTACCGATCCACACCCCGCTCACCGGCATGGTGAGCGGGGGACGTGCCACGCGGACCACCTCGGCGTACCCCCGCCATTCTACCGCGCTGACGCGCCACTCGCTCGGGCAAATCATGTGAGCCGTCGAGCGTCGCCGGATCGACCCGCAGCATCTCCGGATGTCCTGAGCAGAGCACGGCGAATCGCACTCTTCGATTCCCCACTCACCGGTCGAGCCAGATCGGGTTGGACCAGGCTCGTTTGCCAGCGGCGTCGACGACTGTCACCCGGCAGTACGAGCCGAGGAACGGGTCCAGCGAGCACCGCCACTCGGTGAGCCGGTACCCATGCACGCGCTGCGTCTTTCTCCCCGGACCGCTCACGAAGATCGAGTTGGCCGGCGAGCACCGGATCGTGACCTCGCGATCCTCGATCTGGATGTCGTGGATCAGTGGACCCTGGCTCGTGTAGTAGGAGCCGGCCTTCAGCGCCTCGAGCAGCGCCGCGGGCTCCAGCCGCTCGGCCCGCACCCAGACCCAGGCGCCAAAGGCATCGGGTCGCTCGTCCTTAAAGTGCGTGTCGTCGGCACCGAACGCGCTCAGCCGGCGCCCCTCAGAGAGCAGGAGATCGGCAAGGTACCAGCTCTCGCCGCGGTCGTTGTCCATGGCACAGGTCTCGTTGTAGATCTCGACGGCATGGGCTGCCTCCACGCTGCGCGCCTCGTCGATGGTCAAGCAGTACCAGGCCGGGTGCGCCAGGCCGACGAAGGCGCCGGCCTCAGCCGCCCGGGCGGCCAGCTCTGGGCCCGACTCGCCGGGGCGCGGCGGCGCGAAGTCGAGCGGCAGGCCCACGGCCAGGATGTGCCAGAGCTCGCCGTTGCTGAGCGCCGGCACATGCAGCTCGGCGCCGAGCAAGGTGGTGAACCCCGGCGTGCGCAGTGCGGTGGTATCGGTAATCGGAAAGCCGTACTGCTCCAGGAAGTGATCGGTCACGGCGATGAAGTCGTAACCCTGCCGGCGATACGCCTCGACCACCTGTTCCGGGGTCAATTGCCCGTCCGAATTGGTGGAATGCGCGTGCAGGTTCCCTCGAAAGAAGCGGCCCGGCCGGCCGAACGGGAGCTGGTCCATCGATACCCTCCTCTTCGGGCCAGACTCGTACGCCTCGGTCCATGATAGCCGCCGCGTGGCCGCACGGGGTTGAATTTGCGTGCATCCTGCCACGCGGATGCTACGCTACCTCACCGACGCACGTCGGAATCCCTGAGCCACACGCGATCGCCTGCGCAGCACGAATCCCGGGTCGATCGTTCCCAAACAAGGGTCACGTCACTTCGGGACGGCTGGAGCGCATATATTGACATCCTTCGATCAATGTGCTACCCTCGCGCCAGCGAAGGAGAGGCGGTCATGAACCGATCGTGTTGTGCCATCGAAGACACACCGCTGACCCCCGGCGATGTCGAGCGGCTCGAGCGGCTGGCCGAGCTGGCCCGCGCGCTCTGTGACCCCACCCGGCTGGCGATCCTCGAAATGATCGCTGCCAACCCCGAGCCGCTTTGTGTCTGCCATCTCACCGACCGTCTCCCGGTGAGCCAGCCGACTGTCTCGCATCACCTGCGCATCCTGCGCGAGGCCGGGCTGGTCGTCGCCCAGCGACGGGGGACGTGGGCCTACTACGAGGCGACCGACCTCGGCCGCGCTGCGCTGCATGCCCTGTCTCACCTGGTTCTGGAACCCGTGACCCGCTGATCTCGCTCGTGCCTGCGAGGAGGAGCCTTCATGCGACCGTTTATATCGATGATCATCGATATATTCGCCACTGAACCGGTGGCCCCGCGGCAGGCGCGGCGGCGCGACTTTCCCGGCCCGGCTGCTAGCGGCGACGAACCTGCATCGAGCAGTAACAGTTTCAGCTCTCGCGGCCGTGCCCCGCCTGCCGACCACCATGACCAAGAGCGAGCGTGCCGCTGACGAGTTGACAGGAGTCTTGAGGTGGTAGAGATGAGATCGAATGGACAGCAGGGATCGTCGCTGCCGGTCGTCGTGATCGGGGCCGGGCCGGTCGGGCTGGCGGCGGCCGCGCACCTCGCCGCGCGCAGGCAGCCGTTCGTGCTGCTGGAGGCGCAGCCGGCGGTGGGCTGGTCGGCCCGGCAGTGGCAGCACGTCCGTCTCTTCTCCCCCTGGAAATACAACCTCGACCCGCTGGCGGTCGAGCTGCTCAGCCAGACTGGATGGACCTCCCCACCGGCCGATGCGCACCCGACTGGTCGGGAGCTGGTCGAGCAGTATCTGGAGCCCCTGGCGTCACACCCGGCGATCGCGCCGCACCTGCGCCTTCGGCACCGCGTCCTCGCGGTCGCGCGCCAGGGACGCGACCGGTTGGTGACGTTCAACCGCTCGGCAGTGCCGTTCCTGGTGCGGGTCGAAACGCCGTCCGGTGAGACTGACCTGCTCGCGCGGGCGGTGATCGACGCCTCGGGAGCCGTGCCGAACCCACTCGGCGCCAGTGGGCTCCCGGCGATCGGCGAGCTGGCGGTGCGCCATCGGGTCTTCTATGGCATCCCCGATGTGCTCGGGCGGCACCGCGCGCGCTACGCCGGCCGGAGGGTGCTCGTCGTCGGCGCCGGGCATTCGGCCTTCAACGTGCTCCTCGATCTCGTCCAGTTAGCCGCGGAGGAGCCCGGAACCGACGTGATCTGGGCAGTACGACGGCACTCGCTGGCCGGACGGTTCGGCGGTGGCGAGCGCGACGAGCTGCCGGAGCGTGGCCGGCTGGGCCGGCGGGCACAAGCCATCGTCGAGCAGGGCTTGGTCCGGTTCGTGACCGGCTTCCGGTTGACCCGGCTTGAGGAGACGCCGGAAGGGGTAGTCGCCGTCGGCGAGGAGGAGCGCTTGCCCCCGGTCGACCAGATCGTGGCGGCGACCGGCTTCCGGCCCGATCTCGCTCCGCTCCGTGAGCTGCGACTCTCCCTCGACCCGATCACGGAGGCGCCAGTGGCGCTGGCCCCGCTGATCGATCCAAACGTGCACAGTTGCGGCACCGTGCCACCGCACGGGTTCAAGGAGTTGCGTCACCCCGAGGAGGGCTTCTTCCTGCTCGGGCTGAAGAGCTATGGACGGGCGCCTACCTTTCTCATGCGGACCGGCTATGAGCAAGCGCGCTCGGTCGTCGCGGCGCTGGCGGGGGACTGGGAGGCCGCCGAGCGGGTGGAACTGGTCCTGCCGCACACCGGCGTCTGCTCCGGCCCGGCGGCTGCCGATGGCGAGGCGGCCTGCTGCGAACCGGCGGCAAGGCCGGAGCCGGTACGCATCCGGCAGGTCGTGCGCAGCCGCGCCTGCTGCTGAGGGCGTCGCCAGAGAGGACTGCTCAACTCGATGCGGCAGGCTGGCCTCAGCCGCTCGCCGGAATTGACGAAAAGAGAGTGACCGATGAACTGGAATCCCTTGCTCGCCGACTTAATAGTGGAGAGCTATCTCGCTGAGCGACGCGAGCGCGCAGC
>BEIC01000193.1 GCA_002898875.1 bacterium HR26 | reverse complement strand
TTCGCGTGCACACTGGGGCAGCCGGTCGGGCAGGTCGGGTCGGCCTGGTCCCAGACGACGATGTCCCCATCGACGGCGATCCTCCCAGGGTGAGTGACCCCGGACGCGACGGTGACGACCTGGCCCTCACCCAACCTGACCGCCTGGATCTCGAAGCTGCTGGGTGTGAGCTCATCGCCGGTAACCCAGACCAGGGTCACGCCATCAGTCGGTGCCGTCCCCAGCGATTGGTATGGAGGCGAGATGGGAGCTCCTGGTAACGCGGTCTGGCCTGACGGGGTAGGCGAGGCGGCCGGTGTTGGCATGGTCGCGGGCGAGCCGCCGAGCTCCGGCTCAGCCCGCCCGCCGAGCACGAGGATCAGGAGCCCAGTGAATAGCCCCAGCACGACCGCCGCCGCCAGAAGCTCGGCCGCATGCTTCAACCGGCGAGGCCGTCGATTTCCCACCGTTACCCTTGTGACGGGCTCTCCCGCACTCTCCGGCGCACCTTCGTCGAGCGCGCCATCAGGCAGGCGGGCCCTATCGCCCGGCGCGGCCGGCCGGCGGCTCATCCTCACCTCCTGTGAGACCCGCGCGGCCATCGCCGCGAGATCCTCGGGCCGAACCGCCTGCGGCTCGCGGGCGTTCCGAACCGCCAGCGCCAGGGCACACAGCTCTCGCAGCTCTGGGTCGGCGACCTCATCGAGGTCGGGAGCCTCACCAGCCAGCAGACGGTCGATGAAGCGGTCGAGCTGTTCGGCGCGCTCTCGGTCGTTCATGGTCGTGCCCCTTCACGCAGCAGGCTTCGCAGCATGGCCAGCGCCCGGTACTGCAACACCCGGACGGCGCCGGGAGTCCGGTTCATCAGGGCGGCCACCTCGGCGGTCGAGCGGCCCTCGAGGAGTCTGAGCTGGATGACCGTCTGGTAGTCGGCGGGGAGCGAGGCCAGGGCGCGGAGCAGGTCGGCGCTGGCGAAGGCATCGAGCACCTGCTCCTCCGGTGTCACCGGGCCAGCGAGGTCGCCGGCCTGCTCCAGGGCGACCAGGCGCATGCGCTGCCGGCGCTGGCGTTCCCGGACCAGATTACGGGCGATCGCGTGCAGGTAGGCCCGGAAAGGAGCGCCGGTCGGCTGGTAGCGATCCAGTCCCTTGAGCGCGCGGATGAAGACCTCCTGGGTCAGATCTTGGGCCTCGGCCGGGTTGGGCACGGCCCGGTAGACCTGGCGATAGACCGCGGACCACTCGCGCCGGAAGAGATCCTCGATCGCCTCCCGGTCGCCCCGCTGCGCGCGCTGCACTAGCTCGTCCGTGACCATCGGTGTTCCCTTCCATTAGAAAAATGGCACGTCTCCCCCGAGCGTTACGCGCCTCGGCGCCTCTCCCCTAAGCCGATGACGGGAGTTTGGAGCTACCCGGCTCTCAGGGGTGGCCCCAGTGCTTTTGGATAAGCAGGGAATTGCATACACGCTCATGTCATAGTACTATGTAGTTGAAGAGCAGTGAGTGTCATCTGTTCAGAATAGCTGAACAGATGGCATCTAGCGGGTCTGGCCAAGGAGGTATTCTGGACAGAAGATGGGGAAAATTGCTGAAGTAGATCTTTCTTGGGGAGTGGATGCGGAAAGGATCGATGGACTGTGTCCGATCGGCGGGAGTCGAGCCAGTTCGGTGATGGCGCAGAAGTTGAATGGGTATGCCGTCTCCTCGACAATGCGCGATTAGAGATCTTGCCAACAGCCAAAGCAGATGAGATCGTGAAGGGTGTCCCTGAGCGCTACAAGCTTACCGTGACCAGCTCGCCGAAACACGGTGTCGCCCGCACGATGGAGCTGGCCATCGATCTGCACCGCCGGGGGTTCACTGTTGTCCCACATCTGGCAGCTCGCGCGGTGCAGGACAGGCAGGAGTTGGCTCGCATCATCGACGCGCTCGTCGATGCTGGCATCGACGAGGTCTTCGTCATCGGCGGCGACCAGGAGCAGCCAGTTGGTGCGTTCACCAGTGCGCTCGAGCTGCTCGACGCGCTGAGCACGCTGGAGCGCCGACCGCGCACCATCGGCATCGCCGCCTATCCTGAGGGGCACCCGAAGATCCCGTCGGACGTCCTGCTGGATACGCTGCTGCGAAAGCAGCAGCACGCTGCGTACGCCATATTGCAGATGAGCTTCGACGCCGGCGCGATCATGAGCTGGCTCAGGTCGGCGAAGCGCCAGGGCTTCGGCTTGCCGGTCTACCTCTGCCTCCCGGGGACGCTGCGAATCGACCGCCTGCTCCGCATCGCGGTGCGCCTCGGGATCGGGCAGTCGCTCCGCTATCTCGAGAAGCAGCAGGGGCTGCTCCCGCAGCTCTTGACCGGCGGGTACCGGTACGATCCGTGGTCACTCATCCAGGCGCTCCTCGCGCAGTTCACCCCTGATCACGAGCAGATCGTCGGCATCCACTGGAGCACCTTCAACGAGCTCGCGCGAACGATCGAGTGGATCGAGGGCAAGCAGCGGGAACTGAGGGTGACTGCCCGGTAAGCCCCTCGCGGTGATGCGCGTTACCGGGAACGGGTCGCAGCGTACGATAATCGGCGTGGTGGTCGAGCGAACGGGTATCTGGCAGAGGACGAACAGAACGCTGGGTACACGGAGAATTCGAGAGTGAGGAGGGACGATGAGCGCTGATCCGCGGCCGATCGTCGAGATCGCCGAAGAGCTCGGGCTCCAGCCGGACGAGATCGAGCTCTACGGCCAGTACAAGGCCAAGGTCCGGCTCGAGGTGCTCCAGCGGCTGGCCGCACCGCGAGCCAAGTACGTGCTCGTCACCGGCACGACTCCTACTCCGTTCGGCGAAGGTAAGACCACGGTGACGATCGGCCTGGGGCAGGCGTTCACGGACCTGGGCCTCAAGTCGGTCGTGACGGTGCGGCAGTCTTCGCTGGGGCCGGTGTTCGGCACGAAGGGGGCGGGCGCCGGCGGGGGCGCGGCTCAGGTGCTGCCCTTCCCCGACATCGCGCTCCACTTCACCGGCGACGGCCACGCCGTCACCGCAGCCCACAACCTGTGCGCGGCGTTCCTCGATAACGCCCTCTATCACGGTGACGTCGTGCTGGATCCCCGGACCATCACCTGGCCACGGGTACTGGACGTCAACGATCGCGCGCTGCGCCACATCGTCACCGGGCTCGACGCGACCGGCGGGCTCACGCGCTCGACCCGCTTCGACATCACGGCCGCCTCGGAAGTGATGGCGATCCTGGCGCTGGCGAGGGACTATCGCGATCTCCGGGAGCGTATCGGCCGCATCGTCGTCGGTTTCACCCACGACGGACAACCGGTGACCGCCGAGGACCTGCGCGTCGCCGGGCCGATGACCGCGCTCCTGGTCGATGCCCTGAAGCCGAATCTGGTCCAGACGACGGAGCACACCCCCGCGTTCGTCCACACCGGCCCGTTCGGCAACATCGCGCACGGCAATAGCTCGGTCATCGCCGATCTCATCGCCACTCGCCTGGCCGACGTGGTCCTGACGGAAGCCGGGTTCGGCACCGAGCTGGGCGCGGAGAAGTTCTTCCACATCAAATGCCGGGTGAGCGGGTTGGTACCGGACGCTGCGGTACTGGTCACCTCGGTGCGCAGCATGAAGGTGCAGGGTGGCTTGGGGAGTCGTCGCACCCGCGTCGACGAAGCGGAGCTGGCCCGCGAGGACGTCGGCGCGGTCGAGGCCGGGTTGCCGAACCTGGCCAAGCACATCGAGAACCTGAAGGCGTTCGGCGTGCCGGTCGTCGTGGTGGTGAATCGGTTCCCAACCGACAGCGAGCGCGAGCTCGATCGCCTCTGCTGCGCGGCGCTGGACCTCGGCGCGGAGGGGGCCGCCGTTGTGAGCGTGTACGCCGACGGAGGTCGCGGTGGAGTGGAGGCTGCCCGCGCGCTCCTGCGCGCCTTCGAGAAGCCGAAGGCGTTCCGCCCCCTCTATGAGCTCGACGCGCCGTTCGAGCGGAAGGTCGACGTCATTGCGCGCACGCTCTACGGGGCCGGGAGCGTGCGCTTCACCGCGGCCGCCAAGCGACAACTCAGCGTCCTGGCGAGACACGGATACGACCGCCTACCGGTCTGCATGGCCAAGACACCACTCTCGCTGAGCGCGGATCCGACGGCCCTGGGGCGGCCAGAGGGGTTCGAGGTGCAGGTCCGCGAGCTTCGACTCCTGGCCGGGGCCGGTTTCGTCACCGCGCTCCTGGGGGATATCCAGACGATGCCGGCGCTCGGGCGTCGCCCGCTGGGGACGGAGATCGACGTCGACGAGCACGGGGTTATCCACGGCCTTCACTAGGGACACGCTGGCAGGACGCTTTACCGTTCGCTAGACCGCGGTTCGCGGGAGCGCCCGTGAGCGCGCTCATTCCGAAGGAGCGAGAGCAGCGCGCACGGAATGCGCCCTGGGGGCACTGCCCCCAGGGCGTACGCATGGTAGTGCGGATCGTCTACCGGCGGGCCACCGTCGCCCGGTACTGGCGGGCTGCCTCGGAATACGGCACCGGCCCCACCGTCGCCCGGATCTCGACCTGCACGTGGCGCTCGACGCTCGGCTTGCGCGAGCCACCACCCTCTTCACCCCACACCAGCGTCACCTCGGTGCCCGGCTCGGCATATGCCTCCTCCAGCATCGCCAGCGACAGCATCTTCCCCTCGTTGGAGCTGTAGCCGCAGAAGGTGGAGATGCCGATCACCTCGCCTTGCCGGTTCAGCACCTTGTCGTACATCCAGGTGGCGTACTGGGAGAGCGGCAGGTCGATGTACTTGGCCCGCTGGCCCTTCGGTTCGGTGAAGAGCGTGGCGAAGGCACGCGCCACGTCCTCGCCGTTCCAGGCCAGCGTCACCTTCTTGCGGTGCGGCTCCTTCGCCTTCTCCTCCAGCGCCTCCCGGCCGATGAAGTCGTGATCGAACTTGAGGATGCCCCCGTACCCCAGCTCCCACGGCGTCAGGTAGTAGTCCTCGATGTTCGGCGAGTAGAAGCTCCCGCCCAGCGACCCCACCGCCTCGTAGCTCGTCGCCGGCAGCCACTTCCGGTAGGCGCGCAGCTCCTCCCCCGTATAGACCGCCGGCAGCGGCGACGGGATCCAGCCCGACTCGAGCGTATTGGTCGCGTAGGCCCGCGAGCCGACGTGCCGGATGCCGAACTCCTGGCCGGCCTCCAGGATGGCC
>BEIC01000192.1 GCA_002898875.1 bacterium HR26 | reverse complement strand
GGGCGACCACAGGGGGTAGGGCGACCATAGGGGGTCGGGCAACCACAGGGGGTTGCCCCTACCGGGCGACAACCCGTAGGGGCAGGCCCCTGTGCCTGCCCCACCCGCGCGGCCACCACGGAGGTAACAACCACGGGGCATCACCCCGTCCAGGCAATCATCCGTAGGGGCAGGCCCCTGTGCCTGCCCCACCCGCGCGGCCACCCCCAGTGTTTGGGCAATCACAGGGCGACCACAGGGGGTCGCTGCTACCCGAAGACGACCCCGTCCCTTCGCGGGCCGGCTTCGGGCTGGTGCTCGAGCCGTTCCTCGACCCTCACGGCCAGCGCGTCGTTCGTTGGCTCCCCGGGCAATTCTAGTGACCCGGCGAAGGACGAGGTGGCGGAGGCGAGCACGGGCGCGAACGACCAGGCGGTCCCGCCGCTCATCCACGCTCACGTCGCCAAGCCAGCTGAAGCCGGCTCACCAGCGCCGCGCGGGAGGGAAGACTCAATCCCACGCCCTCACCCGCGCAGCGACCCTCCCCCTCGCTCGCCCCCTCGGGGTTCAGCCAGCGCTCGCGCCGGCTCAGCGGCGAGGGCGCAGCCGCGCCGGGAAGCCGCGCCAACCGGCATAGTGCGCCGCGGCCCCCAGCTCCTCCTCGATCCGTAGGAGCTGGTTGTACTTCTCCACCCGGTCCATCCGCGCCGGCGCGCCGGTCTTGATCTGCCCGGCGTTCACCGCCACCGCGAGATCGGCGATGAAGCTGTCCGCCGTCTCGCCGCTGCGGTGAGAGATGACGGTCGCGTAGCCGTTGCGGCGCGCCAGGTCGATCGTCTCCATCGTCTCGGTCAGCGTGCCGATCTGGTTCGGCTTGACCAGGATGGCGTTCGCCACGCCGAAGTCGATCCCGTGCCGCAGCCGGGCCTTGTTCGTGACGAACAGGTCGTCGCCGACGAGCTGTACCCGGTCCCCCAGCCGGGTCGTGAGCTCGGCCCAGTGATCCCAGTCGTCCTCGGCCAGCCCATCCTCGATGGAGACAATCGGGTAGCGCGAGGTCAGGCTCACCCAGAACTCGATCAGCTCGCTGGCCGACAGCGTCCGCCCCTCGCCGCGCAGCCGATACTGCCCGCTCTCGTACAGCTCGGTGGCCGCCGGGTCGAGTGCCAGCACCACATCCTGGCCCGGACGGAACTGCGCGCGCTCGATCGCCCGCAGCACCACCTGCACCGCCTGCTCGTTGCTGCGCAGGTGGGGCGCGTAGCCGCCCTCATCGCCGACGCCGCCGAGCTGCCCCATCTCAGCCAGCACCTGGCGCAGGGCATGATAGATCTCCACCCCCCAGCGCAGCGCTTCGCTGAAGCTCGGCGCGCCGATCGGCACGATCATGAACTCCTGCATGTCCACGCTGGAGCCTTCGGCGTGCTTGCCACCGTTGAGGATATTCATCATCGGGACCGGCAGCACATGGGCATGCGGGCCACCGAGGTATTGATAGAGCGGCAGGCCGACCGCCGCCGCGGCCGCCCGCGCGGTCGCCAGCGAGACGCCGAGCATCGCGTTGGCCCCCAGCCGGCTCTTGTTGGGCGTGCCATCGAGCGAGAGCATCGTCAGATCCACTAGCCGCTGCTCGCGCGCATCCAGACCGGTGACCGCGTCGGCGATGACCGTGTTGACGTTCTGGACCGCGCGCCGGACGCCCTTGCCGCCGTACCGGCTCTCGCCGTCTCGCAGCTCCAGGGCTTCGTGCGCGCCTGTCGAGGCGCCGGAAGGCACCGCGGCTCGCCCGACCACGCCGCACTCGAGCGTGATCTCCACCTCGACCGTCGGATTGCCGCGCGAGTCGAGAATCTCCCTGGCGTGGACCCGGCTGATCCGTGTTCCTGCCATGCCGCGTGACCTCCGCTTGCCTACTACCGCGCTCGACGTTGAGCGCATTATAGGCGACATCCCGGATTTTGGGTAGCAGCGATACCGTGAGCTGGCGGCCGGAAGCGCGGCGAGCGGGAGAGAGTCCTGGAAGAAAGGAGCGAGGGCAGGAACTCGACCGCTCAATTGGGAACAATGCGCGTACTGCCAGCCTGCCGGGCGGACCCGGGGCTCGAAGCCCTGGGCTCAGTCCTCACGCCCGCTGAAGCGGGCTGGTCGCTTCCCGCCAGCGGTGGCGGGTGAGCGCGGGCCTTCAGCCCCGCGTCGAGCGTTCGCAGACCGGAGCCCGACCGGGAGTCAGGCCTCCGCGTCAGCGCGTGACCATTAGCCCGAGGATGGAGCCGGCTTCCCGGATCGACTCGCGCGCGGCGGCGAGGTCGCACCCGGCGTCGCCCGCCTGAATCGTGGTCTCGGCCATCTCGCTGAGCACCCGGATCGCGCTGGGGGTGTCGAGATCGTCGCCGATCGCCCGCACGAACCGCTCCACCAACGGCGAGAGGTCGAGTGGCTGCCCTGAGCCTCCGGGGTGATCGACTGCCCGCCGGAGCCGCTCAACCAGCGGCTCGAAGCGCGCCGGGCCGTCATCCTCGTACTCGAACGGCGTGCGGTAGTGGTGACTCAGAAGGTACAGCCGGATGGCGTCGCCGCTGTGTCGTCGCAGGGCATCGCGAACAAGTACCAGGTTGCCCAGCGACTTGCTCATCTTGGCCCCCTGATACTCCACCATGCCCACGTGAACCCAGAAGCGCGCGAACGGCCGCTGACCGGTGACGCCCTCCGACTGGGCGATCTCGCTCTCGTGGTGGGGATAGATCAGGTCGTAGCCGCCGCCGTGGATATCGAGCTGCGGCCCCAGGTACTTGACCGCCATCGCGCTGCACTCGATATGCCAGCCCGGCCGGCCAGGCCCCCAGGGGCTGTCCCAGGTCGGCTCACCCGGCTGCGCCGCTTGCCAGAGGATAAAATCGAGCGGGTCCTCCTTCCGTGGATCGGTCGGATCGGCACCCCGCTCGGCCGAGAGCGCGATCATCTCCTCCCGGCTACAGCGACAGAGCTGGCCGTAGTCGGGATCGCTGGCCACCCGGAAGTACACGTTGCCATCGCGGACGTAGGCGAAGCCCTGGTCCAGCAGCGACTGCACCATCTCGATGATCACCGGGATCTCCTCGGTCGCCCGCGGGTAGACCGAGGGGAAGAGGACGTTCAACCCGTTGAGGTCTTCCTGAAATTGCCGGATATACCGGTCGCCGAGGCGATCCCAGGGCTCGCCGACTTCACGAGCCTTGCGCAGGATATCGTCGTCGATGTCGGTGACGTTCTGGACGTACTTGACGCGCCAGCCGAGGTACTGGCAGAAGCGGTTGATCACGTCGAAGGTGAGGTAGGTCATGGCGTGCCCCATATGCGTCGTGTCGTAGGGGGTCACGCCACAGACGTACATCCGAACGGTCTTGCCGTCGGCCGGAGCGAAGGGCTCGACCCGCCCGGTCATCGAGTTATAGAGCTGCACGTCCCCTCCTCGTTCCCTGGATCTCCCCGGCAACCGCCGCTCGACACGCCGTATGCTACCACTCCAGCCCCAATAACAGGCGAGCAGCGGCGCGCATTCCTGCCCGAAGCCACCTCCCAACCCGGACCGCTTGCCGCTCTTGGCCGAGCCCGCCATACTACGGCGCCAGGAGAGTGAGCCGTGAGACATGACAAGGAGGGTTCAATGCCGGCCGACGTCGGACAGCGAGCGCCCGACTTCACTCTGCCGAGCACCACCGGCGAGCGGGTGACGCTGAGCGAGGTGCTGAAGCGTCGCATCGCCGTGCTCGCCTTCGTACACTTCGCCTTCACCGGCGGTTGAGGCGACGAGCTGGCCCAGTTGGGTGCCAGGCTGGACGAGATCCGCGAGCTCGGCGCCGACGTTTACGGCATCAGCGCCGATAGCCACTTCGCACTGGCCGCCTGGGCGCGGGAGCGGGGCATCACCTACCCGCTGCTGAGCGACTGGAGCCGGGAGGTCATCGCTGCCTACGACGTCAAGCTCGACGAGCTGGCCGGATACCGCGACGTCCCCGACCGCGCTATCATCATCGTCGACCGCGACGGCACTATCGTGCACCGGGACCGGGTGCCGCAGCCGCGCGAGCTGCCGGACGTCGACGCGGCGGTCAGGCGGCTCCGCGAGCTCGCCGGGCGAGCGTGACATGCGCCTGCATGTCGTCGAGATCGCCCAGCGCGGTCAGCCAGACCACCCGAGCTTCGAGATCGAGACGCTGCGCCGGATTATCTTGGAGGAAGCCGGTGCCGCTCAGCCCGAGATCCGAGCGGTGCACGTGCTGCCGGCAGAGGAGCCGGGCGACCCGATCGCGTTCCTCGCGCTCCAGGGCGGGCAGATCGCCGAAGCCGTCGCCTCCGGCGCCCGGGCCGGACTGCCGGTGCTAGTCGCCGGGGGCAACTGCACCTGCCTCCCCGGCGTGCTCGGCGGGCTCCAGCAGGCACTCGGCCCGGCGACCCGCATTGGGCTCGTGTGGTTCGACGCTCACGGCGACTTCAACACACCACAGACGACGCTCAGCGGGATGCTGGGCGGCATGCCGGTGGCGGTGAGCGCCGGGCTCTGCTATCCCGAGTGGCGCGAGGGCTCGCAGCAACTCGCGCCGCTCCCGACCGACCGCATCGTCATGGTCGACGTCCGCAACCTGGATCCCGACGAGGAGCGGCTCATCCGCTGGACCGGCGTCACCGTCGTGCCGATCGAGCGCAACCAGGTGGCTGCAGCCGCGCGCCGGCTTGCCGAGAAGGTGGATCTCATCTATCTCCACGTGGATGCCGACGTGCTCGACGCTGCGCTGGTGCCGACCCACCGCACCCGCGAGCCGAACGGGCCAGACATAGATCGAACCGTTGAGGCGATCCGGGCCGTCGTGGAGACGGGCAAGGTGCGGGCTGTCGGCCTCGTCTCGGTCTACGCGGAGGGCGAGGGCGGGGAGACCACGCTGCGCTCGGCAAGCGAGCTGCTGCGCGGCAGCCTGCGCGCCTGGCGGGAGGCGTCAAGCTAAGGCTCCCGGACCACGCGCGGCCGGTAGCCCAGCCCGGCGATCGCCTCGAGAAGCTCGTCGCGGCTGACGACCGCCGGGTCGTAGCGCACGAGCAGCCGGTCACGATTGATGTCGGCTTCGGAACTGGTCACCCCCGGCAACGTGCGGATCTGGGCCGCGACCGCAGCCGCGCACGAGGATCAGGTGAAGCCCATCCCCTCGAGTACTAGCGTCCGCCCAGCCGCCTGGGAAGCTGCGGGCACGCCAGTGGTCTCGAGGGGATAACT
>BEIC01000191.1 GCA_002898875.1 bacterium HR26 | reverse complement strand
TCATGAGAGGCCCGCGAGGCGAATAGGGGCGCAGCGAGCGCTGCGACTGAGGGGAGCTCGGAGCCGTGCCATACGAGTACCTTGAGCACCAGGCTGATATCGGGCTCGAGGCAACCGGTGCGACGCTGGAGGAAGCCCTCCGCGACGCGGTGACCGGGCTGCTCAACCTGCTGGTCGATGTCGAGACGGTGGAGCCACGGGAGGAGGTCCCGGTCCAGGCGAGCGCCGAGGACCCTGGCGCCCTCTTCGTCTCCCTGCTGAACGCCGTGCTGGCGACGATCGATCTGCGCGGCATGTTCTTCCGGGAGTTCCGCCTCACCCGGGCCGGGCAGATGGACGGGCGCTGGGTGGCCGAGGGCATGCTGGTCGGCGAGCCGATCGACCTCAGCCGCCACGCGGTCGAGATCGAGGTCAAGGCTGCAACATACGGCGGCTTCCTGGCCGAGCACACCGATCAGGGCTGGCGCTTCCGCTGCGTCCTCGACCTGTAGCGATCCGGAGCGTTGCGCGCAGAGGATGAAGAGACGTCCGTCGTGACCGGGGAGGAATACTGCTATGAGCGTCAAGGCGCTGGTACGCAAGATCCACGACTATCTCTACGAGATCCCGCCACAGGGGCGCATGCGCGTGCCGGCCCGCCTCTTCATCGACGAGCGGGCGCTGCGCGAGCTGACGGAGCAGAGCAGCCAGGAGTGGAACGCGCTGGAGCAGCTCAAGAACGTGGCCACGCTGCCCGGCATCCAGAAGGCAGCGATGGCGATGGCCGATATTCACCCTGGCTACGGCTTCCCGATCGGCGGGGTGGCGGCCTTCGATCCGAAGGAAGGGGTTATCAGCGTCGCCGGCGTGGGCTTCGACATCAACTGCGGCGTGCGCTGCCTGCGAACCACGCTCTTCCGCAAGGACCTGGAGGGGAAGGAGGAGCAGCTCGCCGACACGATGTACCAGGTCATCCCGGCCGGGTTGGGCAGCACCGGTGAGCTGCGACTCAACACTAAGGAGATCGACCGGGTGCTGCGCGAGGGGGCGCACTACGCCGTTCGCCTCGGCTACGGCCGTGAGGACGACCTGACCTACATCGAGGAGACCGGCCGGCTGCCCGACGCCGACCCGTCGGTCGTCAGCAATACGGCCAAGCAGCGGCAGCTCGCGCAGGTCGGCACGCTCGGCTCGGGCAACCACTACGTCGAGGTGCAGGTGGTCGACCAGATCTACGATGCCAAGGCTGCCGAAGCCTACGGGCTGGAGCTGGGGCAGATCGTCATCATGCTCCATACCGGCAGCCGGGCGCTCGGCCACCAGATCGGCACCGACTACCTACCCTTCCTCGACAAGGCGACGAAGAAGTATGGGATCCAGGTACCCGACCGCGAGCTGGTCTGCGCGCCGATCGACAGCCCGGAGGGTCAGCAGTATTACCGGGCGGTGATGGCCGGCGCCAACTGCGCCTTCGCGAACCGGCAGGTGCTGGCTCACCTCGTGCGCGAGGCGTTCTGGAAGGCGCTGCAGGTGCCCGACACCGCCATCGAGACGCTCTACGAGGTGGCGCACAACACCGTGAAGTTCGAGGTGCACGAGGTGGACGGCGAGCGCAAGCGGCTGCTGGTTCACCGCAAGGGCTCGACTCGCGCGTTCGGACCAGGCCGGCCGGAGATCCCGGAGCGCTATCGAGCGGTCGGCCAGCCAGTGCTGGTCGGCGGCACCATGGGTACGGCGAGCTACATCCTGCGGGGTACCGAGCAGGGGATGCGAGAGACGTTCGGCACGGCGCTGCACGGCGCCGGGCGGGCGAAGTCGCGCCGGGCCGCCAAGAAGGCCTACCCGGCCGACGAGATCGTGCGCCGGCTGCGCGAGCAGGGCATCATCGTCCGCGCCCACGGCAAGGCCTCGATCAGCGAAGAGGCACCAGGAGCCTACAAAGATGTGGACCACGTGGTCGACGTGATGTGCAAGGCAGGCATCGTCGCCCGCGTGGCCCGGCTGCGACCGATCATCTGCTTGAAGGGCTAGCGCTCGCGCCCGCTCCTGGCGCTTCAGGGCAGAGCGAGGCAGAACCTGGTGGCTCACCGATTAGCGGCTAGCTTGCCGCACCTGCTGAACTGGCAGCCGGCCCAGCGTCGCAATGAGATCACAACATCGCGGGCTTAGCTCTCGTACTACTGGGCGGCTAGGCTAGGAGCGACGGCAGGCGCTCGAAGAGAGGAGGCCACACAGTGGCCGGAAGAGGCGAGACGCCGGCGCTAGAGGCGCGAGACCAGGGCGAGGGCAGCCGGATGGGCCCGGCCTTCCTGTTCGACCTCGACGGCACGCTGGTCGATTCGGTCTACCAGCACGTGCTGGCCTGGCGGGAGGCGCTGGAGTCGGCGGGGATCGAGCTGGCGGTGTGGCGTATCCACCGGCGCATCGGGATGAGCGGCGGTCTCTTCCTGAGCGCGCTCTTGCGGGAGACCGGCCGGCCGGTTACCCCGGAGGAGGTCGAGCGTATCCAGCGCATCCACGCCGAGGCGTACGCCCGCCAGGTGGGACAGGTGCGACCGCTGCCCGGCGCCCGTGAGCTACTGTCCTACCTGACCGACATCGGCGTGCCCTGGGCCATCGCCACCAGCGGGCGGATGGAGAGCGCGCGTCTCACCCTCGAGCTGCTCGAGGTGGGGCCTGACGTACCCGTGGTCACGCGTGACCAGGTGCGGCATGCCAAGCCCGACCCCGACCTCTTCCTGGCCGCGGCCGAGCGCCTGGGGGTGCCGATCACCGAGGCCGTGGTCGTCGGCGACAGTATCTGGGACATGCTGGCTGCGCGCCGGGCGCGGGCGCTCGGCGTTGGCCTGCTCTCCGGCGGCTACGGCCAGGCAGAGCTGGAGGTCGCGGGGGCGTACCGCGTGTACCAGGATCCGGCCGACCTGCTGCGGCACCTGGACGAGGTTGGGGTGCGCACCTTCAGCTACTAGCGGGGGCGAGCGGCCGGGGCGTTGCACGATGAGGGTTGGACACCTCGCCTCTCGCGGTGCACCGGGAGTCTCATGGTCCTATCTCGCCCGCTCGAGCCAGGCGACGGGAACGAGCAGCAGAGGGATCGATACCCGCGCCAGGAGGCGCGCAGCGATGCTCCCGCTCAGCCAGCCCTCCAGTCCTGCCCGGCCATGTGTCACCATGACGACCAGATCGGCCTGGTGGGTGAGTTTCCGGAGCTCGTCGATCGTCTCTCCCCGGCGTACCACGACAGTGGTAGTCGTTCCCGCTGAGGCACCGGCCGCGAGCCGGTCGAGCGCCGTTCGAGCTTCGTCCTCTTCGAGCTCCAGCAGCGCGGCTGAGGCGCTGGGCAGAAAGACTGCCGGCGGGCTCTCCTGCAGGCTCAGCGAGCCGAGCACCGGCACCACGCGGGCGAGCATCACCTCCGCGCCGGTGCATTCCGCCAATTTCCACACCAGCGGCAGCACCTGCGCGCTCGACGGCTCGCCGGAGAGCGGGACCAGGATCCTGCGGTAGCTGGCGGGCACGAGCGACGTCGCTGGCTCCTCCGAGCCTCTGCGCGGGCGCCGCGACCGTTGCACCAGGGTCGGTCGCTCGGCGCGCTGCAGCACCTGCTGGGCGATTCGCCCGAAGAGCACCCCCCGCAGCCCACCGCTCCCGTGCGTCGTCATCGCGACGAGATCGGCCGCGAAGGCGGCCGCCAGCCGGGCGATGCAGTCGGCGACGGCTTGCTGGTCAGCAGCGACCACGACGCTTCGGGCCGCCAGCCCAAGCTCGGTCAGCCTCCTCGCCAGCGCCTCCAGGTACGCAGAGGCCTCAGCCATGCTGCGCAGGTGCGGCTCGCCATGGACCGCTTCCGGAGGCTGGCGCTCGAGGGCGTGAAGCAGGAGAAGCTCGCCACCGCACGCCTGCGCCAACCCGCTCGCAGCGGGGAGGATCGCTTCGGCCAGGCGCGAGCCGTCGAGCGGCACCAGAATGCGCTGGAACAGGTGATCGGTCATCGACTGCCCCCGGTCAACGTCGTCCAGAGCAGGAACAGGTTGAGAGCGATGATCAGGCCGGCCAGCGCCCAGGCGATCGCGGTCGTCAGCCGGCTATTCACCAGCGGACCCATCAGGCGCCGCTGGCTGGTGAAGCGGATAAGCGGCACCAGGGCAAACGGGATACCGAAGCTCAGCACGACCTGGCTGAGGACAAGCGTACGGGTCGGGTCGAGTCCCAGCCCGATCACCACCAGCGCGGGCAACATCGTGATGCCCCGGCGGAGCCAGACCGGTATCTGCCGGTGGAGAAAGCCCTGCATGACCACCTGGCCGGCCAGGGTTCCGACGGTCGAGGACGAGAGCCCCGAGGCGAGGAGCGACAGCGCGAAGGCACCGCTGGCGAGCGGGCCGAGCAGCGGCTGCAACGTCTGGTGGGCCTCCTCGATCGTGGCCACGTGGGACAGGCCTCGAGCGTAGAACGTGGACGCGGCCATGATCAGCATCGCCGCGTTGACCAGGCCCGCGATCCCCATGGCGAGCACCACATCCAGCGTCTCGAACCGGACGATCCGCCGGGCTTCCTCGGGGGTACGCGGCACGATGCGATGCTGGGTCAGCGCCGAGTGGAGGTAGATGACGTGCGGCATCACCGTGGCCCCAAGAATACCGGTCGCCAGGAGCACGCTCTCCGGCCCGGCGAACCGCGGGATTAGGAGATGGGCGCCGATGTCTCCCCAGTCCGGCTGTTCGAGCAGCGTCTCCACCAGATAGCAGGCGGCGATGACGCCGACCATGGCGGTGATGGTGGCCTCGATCGGCCGGTGGCCGTACCGTTCGAGCGCCAGGATGGCATAGGTCACGACCCCGGTGAGCAGCGCTGCCGGGAACAGCGGCAGGTGGAACAGGAGGTAGAACCCCAGCGCCGCGCCGAGGAACTCGGCTAGGTCGGTGGCCATCGCGACGAGTTCGGCGATGACCCACATGCCCCAGGTGAGCGGGCGCGGGAACTGCTCGCGACAGAGTTCGGCCAGGTTGCGACCGGTTGCGATGCCGAGCTTGGCCGAGAGCGACTGGATGAGCATAGCCGCGAGGTTCGCCGCCAGGATCACCCAGACGAGCGTATAGCCGAAGCGTGCTCCGCTCTCGATGTTGGTGGCGTAGTTGCCAGGATCGATGTAGGCGACGCTGGCGACGAAGGCCGGACCGAGGTACGGGAGAACGCGCTGGAGCGACACAACGCCGGATCTGCCGGCCCGCGATGTGACGACGGCTGCCGGGCTC
>BEIC01000190.1 GCA_002898875.1 bacterium HR26 | reverse complement strand
AGCCCGGCGCTTCCTGCGCTCGAGCAGGCGTGCGTCACAGCTCCGCGCGGAGCGGGCGGCGCCCCGTGTCACGGACGCTCGGGGTATCCCCGGTACCGGCCGCGACTCTTGCCGCGCTGGGCGGACATAGGTCACCGAGCGGTTACCCTCTGCAATGTCTCCCGTGTACGTGAAGATTGACGTGACTTGCTCAATGTGCAGGCAACGATCCGCTTGGAGAATCGCTGGGCGCTTGGTATACTTGAAATGACTGTCGCCACGCATCAGGGATAATCCGCGTGAGCGAAACGGAGGCGCGCGATGGACATCCTTCTCCCGTACCGTACCGAGCCCAGGCTGCTCTTTCAAGTGCTGGAGTACGCCAAGGGCAAGGGGATCGAGCGCGCCGCGCTGGAGGCGCGGCTCGGCGGCGGCGAGCCCCTGCGGGAGACGTTGAATGCCCTCGAGCAGCTCGGCCTGATCAGCCGGGACGACGGTGCGGAGATCCGGCTCACCGAGGCCGGCCGGCGCCTGGCGTACGCCACGGGTGACGACGAGCGGCGGGCCGAGCTGGCCCGCGCGATCCTCCAGTACCCGCCCTACGGCGTCGTCCTCGAGCGGGCGCTGGCCGAGGGGATGAGCGTCATCGATGCTCCCTGGGTCGAGCGGGTCTGGCAGGTCGACATGCGGCTGGGCCAGCCGCGCAACCGGGTGGAGGAAGCGCGCACCTTTTTCTTCCGGCTGGCCGACGAGGCCGGGCTCGGCGTGTTTCGCCGTGGGGTTCGGGGGCAGCCCTCGCGGCTGGTCCTGGCTCCGGACCTCGCCGCTCGTCTCCAGGCGCTGCGCACGGAGGAGGCTGCGGAGCCGCAAGAACCACCGGCGGCGGAGCTCGCCCCGGCATCGCCAGCGTACCCCGGGGTGCACAGCTGGACGGTCCCTGGCGAAGCCGGCATCTCGCTCACGGTGACGGTGGACATGAGCCTCTGGGAGCTCGAGAAGATCGAGGCTTTCCTCCGCCTGATCGGCCTCGTGCCTGGCGAGCGGTGAAGCGCCTGAGCCTCAGGGTCGAGCAGTGCAGGCGGTCGCGGCGTGTGCGAGCGTGGGCCGGCGCTCAAGCATCGGGCTCGGGCTCCAGCCCCGCGGAGGGGGCTGACCGGTTGCTCTCGGCGAGCTAGCTTCGAGCGGGGCCCCGGCGGCATCCGGCGATGCCGCCGGGTGCTCTCACCCGCCTGTGTCGAGGTAGGGGCGAATAATTATTCGCCCCATATCGGTATGGGCGGACGGCTGGTCACCCGGCGGAGCACCGCCGCTCCCGCCGGGACGCGCCTCCCTACCCGTGCGGCGCGAGGTGTCTGCGCCATCTCCCCTTCGCGGCTGCTCTCGCCGCCGGTGTCTCGCGGCTGGCCTGCGCTATCCTTGGGTGCGGGTGCGACACCGGCGCGGGCCGGCCGAGCGAGAGAGGTGGGCAACGGATGGGCGAAGAGCGCGGGCGACGCCTGGTACGGTGGCTGGCCGTCGCCACGGCGGCCGGGATGTTCTTCGTGGTCATGCTCGGAGCCACCGTGACGACGACCGGTTCCGGCGAGGGCTGCGGACGTTCCTGGCCACTCTGTCATGGCCAGCTCATCCCGCCGCTTTCGCTGCCGGCGCTGATCGAGTACAGCCATCGCCTGATCACCGGCGTCGAGGGGGTGCTGATGGCCGGCCTCGCGGTCGGCCTCCTCCGGTACTGGCGCCGGCGGCGCGAGATCCAGGTGCTTCTGCCGCTGATGGTCTTGACGCTCCTGGTGCAGTCCGTCCTGGGCGCCTTGGCGGTCCTGGCACCCCAATCGCCGCTGGTGATGGCGCTGCACTTCGGCGTCTCCCTCACCGCCTTCGCCAGCGTGCTGCTGATGGCAGCCGTGCTCCTCGAGGAGGGCCGCGGCGAGCGGTACCGCTCGTCGCCGCCGCCGCCCGGCTTCGGGATGCTCGCCTGGGGCTCGGTCGGCTTTACCTATCTGGTTGTCTACCTGGGCGCCTACGTCCGGCACACCAATGCCAGCCTGGCCTGTCTGGACTGGCCGCTCTGCCAGGGCCAGCTCGTCCCCGGGTTCTCCGGACCGGTCGGAATCGTCTTCCTGCACCGCCTGGCGGCCCTGGCCGGTACCCTGCTCCTGGCCGCCCTCGCTATCTACGCAGCTCGCTGGCGTCGGCAGCGGCCAGACCTCTTCTGGGGCAGCCTGGTCGCGCTCGGGTTGGTACTGGCGCAGTCGGCCAGCGGCGCCCTGCTCGTCCTCAGCCGGCTCAGCCTCATCGCGTCTCTCGCGCACTCGGGCATTGTGGCGCTGCTCTTCGGCAGCCTCTGCTACCTCGTGTTGCATGCCGTGCCGCTGCCGGTCTCACGGCCGGCCGAAGCCGAGGCGTTGCGGCCGGCTGCCGAGGCGACCGTGCCGGCGGCTGCCGGTGGACCGGAGCGCTAGCTGGTCTCGTGCCATCCCCGCTGCCGCAGGGCTCGCCGCCTGGTAGACTCGCAGCGACGTACAGAGAGATGGGCGGGTTGGTATACCGCCGGAGCTGCTGCGCGGCGGACGGTGTGAGGTGAGGTCGGATCGGCCACCGAACGTCGTCATTCGAGGCTACGGGCAGTACTACGACGTCCTGACGCCCGAGGGCGTGCTCCGCTGTGTCGTGCGGGGCAGTTTGAAGCGCGAGCGGCGCAAGACCGACATTGTCGCGGTCGGCGATCGGGTCGAGGTGCGTCGGGTGGCGCCGGGCGAAGGCGTGATCGAGGCGGTAGCGCCGCGGACGCGGGCGCTCTCACGGCGTGCCCGCGGCGCGGAGGACGCCGAGCAGGTCATCGTGGCCAACCTGGATCAGCTCGTGGCGGTATTCGCGGTGGCTCAGCCCGAGCCGAGCCTGCCGATGCTCGACCGCTTCCTGGTGATCGCCGAGGCGCAGGAGATCCCGGCGGTCGTCTGCGTCAACAAGATCGACCTCGACGGCGACGGCACGAAGCGCCGGCTCTTCGACCCGTACCGGAGAGCCGGCTACCGGGTCGTGGAGACGAGCGCGCTCACCGGCTCCGGACTGGAGGAACTCTGGTCCTGTCTCGCCGGCAAGCTCTCGGCGCTCGCCGGTCCCTCCGGTGTCGGCAAGTCCAGCCTCGTCAAAGCTTTTCGGCCGGACCTGGACATCCGGATCGGCGAGCTGAGCGAGGCGACGGGTCGCGGTCGCCACACGACCACGGTCACCTCGTTGATCCAGCTCGACGAGCAGACCTTCATCGCCGACACCCCGGGCATCGGTACCCTGGGGCTGTGGGGCATCGAGGCCGGCGAGCTGGATCGCTGCTTCCCTGAATTCCGCCCCTATCTCGGAGCGTGCTACTATGCCGACTGCCGGCACCTCGCGGAGCCTAGCTGTGCCGTGCGGGCGGCGGTCGAGTCGGGCGCCGTCGACTGTGGCCGCTATGCGAGCTACCGAGCGCTCCTGGAGCAGCTCATGGAAGAGGAGCGTGCCGAGGGGTGGCGCCGCTCACGCCGGTGAGACGTGGGAAGGAGGACACGGATGGCTCAAGGGATCGAGGCGCTGCGAGATGGTCTCCGGCAGTCACTGCGCGACCAGCACCAGGTGATGCGCGAGTTGATCCAGGGTTTGGACGCCGAGGCGCTGAACTGGTCGCCGGGACCGGAGATGAACTCGATCGCGGTGCTGTACGCGCACCTGCTCGATGCCGAGCGCTTCCTGCTGGCTACGGCGCTCGGCGAGGCGCTCCAGCGTGACCGCGAGGCGGCCTTCCGCTACCAGGCACCGGATGTCGCGGCGCTGCTCCAGTTGATCGACTCGGTCGAGGCGGAGTCGCTGGCCCGGGTCGACCGCCTGACTGAGGAGGATCTGGCCGCGGTGCGTGCGCCCGCTGGCGACCGGCTGAACCGGCGCTTCCCGGGGGCGTGGTGGGTGCTGCACGCGATCGGGCATAACCGGGAGCATATCGGCCAGGCGATGCTCACCCGCCAGCTCTACGAGCAGCGCAGCGCTCGCGTCTGAGCCGGGTACTGGCGGCGCAGGGTCGCCAGCGCACGCTCACTGGTGGTCGAGAGAGCGAGCCAGGCCGCGCTGGCAGTGTCGGCAAGCTGCCTGACCTGTTCCGTGGGAGGGGAGGCCAGGTCATGAGCACGCCTGAGCTCCGAACGGTTCGGACGCACGTGCTCGAGATCGCCTACGAGGAGGCCGGACCGCCCGGTGGTGAGCCTGTCCTGTTGCTCCATGGCTGGCCCGACAGCGTGCGGACCTGGGACGCAGTCGTCCCCGCGCTCGCCGGAGAGGGCTACCGCTGCTTGGCTCCATATCTCAGAGGGTTCGGACCGACGCGCTTCATCGCCTCCTCGACGCCTCGCAGTGGCCAGGCGACGGCCCTGGCACAGGATGCCAAGGACTTCGCCGATGCGCTGGGCCTCGATCGATTCATCCTGGTGGGACACGACTGGGGTGGCTTCGCGGCCTACCTCGTGGCCGCGATCTGGCCGGAGCGAGTGAAGCGCCTCGTCGTGCTCTCCGTGGGATACGGAATCAACAACCCCGAACAGACGATCGCATTGCCGCAAGCGAGGGCATTCTGGTACCAGTGGTTCTTCCACACGCGCCAGGGGGAGCAGCACCTCGAGCGAGATCGCCGTGCCTTCTGCCGCTTCATCTGGCAGACCTGGATGGCGCCCGGGCGGTTTCGTGAAGAGGAGTTCGAGGCGGCCGCGCCGGCCTGGGACAATCCCGATTGGGTTGCCGTGACCGTTCACTATTACCGCCATCGCTGGGGTAACGTGGCCGGGGATCCACGCTACGAGGCGCTGGAGGTTTTTCGCCTTGAGCCTCCCCAGATTCGTGTACCGACGCGTGTCCTCCACGGCGCCGATGATGCCTGCATCTTGCCAGCGACGACGGAGGGGAAGGAGAGCTACTTTACGGGCGGGTATACCCGGCAGGAGCTGCCGGGCGTGGGACACTTCCCTCAGCGGGAGCAGCCGGAGGCGGTGATCGCGGCGATCGCGCAGTGAGATCGCCGCTGGCGTGAGGCTGCGGAGGCTGAAGCCATGGTCGAGCCTGAGCCTGACCGGCCGCGAGGTGACGATCCGGCGGAGCGACCGGAGGGGCCAGGTACCGGTGGCCCGCTCTGGCTGCCGGCGCTGCTCGGTGTGCTGGTGACGCTGCTCATGGTCGCGCTCCTCTTCGGCCTGGCCTTCCTGAAGGCAGGCCTCTTCTAGGCTCTCGCCCGAAGCTCTGCGA
>BEIC01000189.1 GCA_002898875.1 bacterium HR26 | reverse complement strand
GGCCAGAGCGCCATGCCGGCCCCTCAACTCATGACGTTCACCAGCGCTGATCCTACGGGCCGGCGAGAGGACTGTCAAACAGAGAGGGCGGCCGTGCCAACCGCCCTCTCCTCGACGCCGGGTATCTGCGCAGCCTCAGGCCGCCCGGGTCCGGACGCTCCTCGTGATCTCGGCCAGATCTTCCATCAGGTAGCGCGTCCAGCGGTCGAACTGCTCGTCCCTCCATGCGCCGATGTGCTGCTTGAGCGCCTGGCGCGTCTCCTCAGGCATACGGTCGAAGGCACGGTTACCGCCAGGCAACTCCGGATGAGCTGCCAGAAAGCGCTTCTGCTCCTCCATGATCTCGGCAGTCGCCCGCTCTGGCCGCTCGATCAGCGCGCCCAGCTCCTGCATCTCGCTGTCGAGCACGATGAAGACTGGGATCGCCTGGTATCCGTCCTTGCGCCGGTACCGGTCCGCGAGGTCCCGGTGCTCGTCGCGCCGAAGGATACGGACCTCGACGGTCGGGATCTGCTGCGCCAGCTTAATCACCATGGGAACGAACTGGGTTGAATCGCCGCACCAGTCTTCAGTGAGCACCAGGATGTGCAACGGCTCGCGCCCGAACGCTGCCCAATCGCCGGGCATGATCTTGGTCCGCGCGATGTTGGACTCGAAGCGCTCGCGATTCTGCGCCATCTGGCCGATGTACTCGTCCGGCGTCATCGCCTGCTCCCAGCGCTCAGCCGCCAGCGTCATCGTCCTTGCTCCCTTCTCCTCGACCGACTCGATCCAACCCTAGATCAGCAACGCGCCGGACCTCACGACCATTCCCTCCAGAGGATCGCCAGGACCGGCCGGCAGGCTCCCGGGCCTACAGTGGCGAAGCCTCACCTCACTCCATCTGGCGCAGCTCCGGAATGACGTTGCGGGCACAGCGCTCGAGTACCGGCCAGGCCTCCTCCGGTGGCATCGGGAAGATCAGGTCGGTGAAGCCGGCGCGGCGGTAGGCCAGCACCAGCTCGTAGAAATGCTTCTCCGATTGGAAGGGGTGCCGCCAAGTGAAGACCGAGAAGCGGATCGACTCCGGATCGCGCCCGGCCTCGACGGCGGCCCGGCGCACCTGCTCGGCCAGCGGGGCGACCTCCTCCGGCTCGCCCCGCGTGTTCCAGATATCGGCGTAGCGCGCGGCCAGCCGGAGCATCCGCGGCTTGAAGGCGCCGATCACGATCGGGATGCGGGGCTGCTGCACCGGCTTCGGCTCGAAGGGGGTGTCCTCGAAGCGATAGAAGCGGCCGTGGAACGTCGTCCGGTGCCGGGTCATCAGGCTATCGATCACTTGGACAGCCTCTTCGAGCATGGCGATCCGATCGCCGACGCTCGGGAAGGGGAACGAGTAGGCCCGATGCTCCCGCTCCCACCAGCCAGCACCGATCCCGAGTTCCACTCGCCCGTTGCTCGCATGATCGATGGTGACGGCCTCCTTGGCGAGCAAGCCAGGATTCCGGTACGTATTCCCGCTCACCATGACGCCGAAGCGGAGGCGCTCGGTACGCATCCCGAGCGCGGCGATCAGCGTCCAGGCCTCGAAGTACGGGATATCCTCGTCGTCTGCTGCCATGAAATGATCCACCACCCAGGCAGTGTCGAAGCCGAGCTCCTCGATCCACTGCCATTGGTGGACGAGTTCCGGGAACGGTCGCCGATTGCCAGTGCCGATGCCGAACCGCAGTGGGAACCCCATCATTGCCCTCCTTGCCTTTTTGCTCGGCAGCCAGTGTACCAAGGCGGCCGGCTATCGCTTGGCGCCCGGACGCCATGCTCGCGAACCAGCGACATGCATGGGGACTTCTGACCCGTCAGCACGAACTGACCGTGTCGTGAAGGGGAAACGCGGAACGATCCGGTGAGGCGCAACCCGGCATAGAGTCGAAAGAGCCGGCCCGGTGCTTCGACACCGGGCCGGCTCTGGCACAAGCGCGTGATCTCGTCGTCTGGTCTCTACTGGACGGTCAGGGTACCGACCATCCCCAGCTCCTTGTGGCCGGGAACAGTGCACCAGAACTGGTACTGGCCCGGCTGGCTGGGAGCGGTGAACGAGAAGTCAGTCGACTTCCCCGGATCGACCAACGGAGAAGTCGCGTTGACGACATCGACGTGGAAGTCATGCTGGAGCGACCCCACGTTCTTCAAGGTCACCTGGACTGTAGCGCCAGGGGAGGCGGTAAGGGTGTCGGGGCTGAACTTGTACTCGCTCATCTCAATGGTGACTTTGCCACCGGTTCCGCCTCCACCACCGCCGCCACCGCCGCCACAAGCGGCCAGCGCGGCGCTGACTACCGGCAGGCTCAACGCCAGGAGCGCGCTCCGGCGGAGCAGAGTCCGGCGGCTAAGAGGTGTTGCCAGCCGCTCCTGGCCGAGCCGGGCTCCTCGTGCTTCAGCCATGCGTTCCTCCCGTTCAGCTCGTGACCCGTTACCGTGCACCCGCCTCTGGCGGGCGCGATCCGACTCAATCCATGATCGCTCGGTCCCGGAGGGAACACTGCCGGAACCAAACCACCACGTGAGTATAGCAACATCTTCGCGACGCAGTCAGATTTCTGCCTAAATTGTCAAACATTTCCTGACATTCGTATCATTCAGTCTCGCCGGTGGCCAGCGCGAGCTCTGCAGCAGAGCGCGCGACACCCGATGGCGAGCGATGCTGCACACATGTCACCAACGTAGCTCCCGCATCGGCATCTTATCAAGTACCCGGGTATCGCCAGCCACTTGCCCTCCACCTGGTGACAGGCTCGTATAGGCGACCGGGGCTATGCCGTGTGTGGAGCAGCGTCAGCGGCTAACCGCCCAGCTCCAGCAGCTCGGCGACGGTGACGAAGCGATAGCCGCGCTCGCGGAGCGCGGCGATCAACCCGGGAAGCGCCTGGGCATCCTCGGACTGCGCCCCCACGTGCATCAGGATGATCCCGCCCGGCTGGACGCCGGTCAGGCATCGATCGATGATCTCCTGGGCCGTTAGCCCGTTCCAGCCCAGCGAGTCGACCGACCACATCACCACGACCGTGTAGCCGGCCTGAGGGAGATCCCGCAGGACCGACTCATCGTAGTCGCCATAGGGCGGCCGGAAATAGGGCCTCATCGTCTCCCGGCTCCCCGTCACTTCCGCGACCACGTCCTCCAATCGCCGGATCTCGGCGAGCCGTTCCTCTGTCGAGAGCGGCGGCTGGCCGGTCGAGCGCCCAGTGAAGGATGGATGGCTGTAGGTATGGTTGATGAGCTGGTGTCCTTCTTCCACCATCCGCCGGACGAGATCGGGGTTATCTTCCGCCCAGCGCCCGGTCATCCCGAAGGTGGCCTTGATGCCCTCAGCCTTGAGCGTATCCAGGATCTGCTCGGCATAGCCGCGATCGGCACCGGCGTCGAAGGTCAGCGCGATGACGGGCTCATCAGTCTGAACCCGCGTGACAACCATCGCCTCCCCGGAGGGTGCTGGGGTCGGGCTGGGTGCCGGCGGCTGCGTCGGGGCCGGTGGGGGGATTGTTGCCGTGGGCTCCGGTACCGGCGTCGCCGTCGGCAGCGGGGTCGGCTCCGGACGGCTCGTAGGGGTAGGAGCCGGGATGCTCGGCGTGCTCAGCGTCGGAGCTGTCGTCGGGGTCGCTTCAGGTGGCGACAGCGATGGAGATGGCGTCGGAGGGAACGCTTGCGGCCCGGAACAGCTGGCCAGCGTAGTCAGCACAAGCAGGAGCAACAGGCACGAGCGGCGCACAACGCTCTCCGATCTCACGAGCAAGCGAACACGTGCGGACAACAAAGACCGCCCCGGGCGATCGAGGCGGTCTCATCGCATCGCTCGGCGCATCGACACTACCAGATACCGAGTTCTTCCTTCGCCTCTTCACTCATCATGTCAGGCGTCCAGGGCGGGCTCCAGACCAGGTTCACGTCGACCTCACCCAGATTGGGCAGATCGCCGAGCGCCTGGTTGATCTCTTCGACGAGGATCGGCCCCAGCGGGCAGCCCATCGAGGTCAGCGTCATCGTGATCAGGACATCGGTCTTGTCGTCCCGCTCCTCGAGGTCGATCCCGTAGATCAGCCCGAGGTCGACGACGTTGATCCCGATCTCTGGGTCATAGACTGCCTTCAGCCGCTCCCGGACGTCGTCTTCTGTAAAGTGTGGCATCGTCCTCATGCTCCTATTCCGGCCACTCGTTCAGCCCGTAGGCTGCCGCCTTCAAGACCTTCAAGCTCAACAGCGCGCACTTCCGCCGGGCCGGGCTGATCGGGATGCCGAGCTCCTCCAGCAGATCATCGGCCGTGAGCTCTTTGACGAAGTCCAGGCTCTGCCCCTTGACCATCTCTGTTAAGATCGATGCCGAAGCCTGGCTGATAGCGCAGCCGCGGCCGGAAAAGGCGATGTCCGTGATCGTGCCGTTGTCTAGCCGCAGATCGATCCGGACTCGATCTCCGCACAGCGGGTTGCTGTCCTCGAAGCTCCGGTCGCGCGGCTCCAGCGTCCCGTAGTTGCGCGGGTTGCGGTAATGGTCCAGGATGTGCTCTCGATACAGGTCAGACACCGCGCCCTCTCCGCGCTCAATCCTCGACGTTGAAGAGCTGCCGGACGATCAACAGGCCGTCCACCAGCCGGTCGATGTCCTCCTCTGTATTGTAGAGGTAGACGCTGGCGCGTGCAGTAGCCACCACGCCGAGCCGGTGCATCAGCGGCTGAGCGCAGTGATGGCCAGCCCGGATGGCGATGCCCTCGCTGTCGAGGATGCCAGCAATGTCGTGCGGATGGACATCGCCCAGCGTGAAGCTGACGACGCCGCTCCGATCTTCGCCCACCGGGCCGTAGAGGGTCACGCCGGGGATCTCGTCCAGGCGGGCGAGCGCGTAGCGCACCAGCTCCTTCTCGTGCTGGCGGATGGCCGGCATGCCGAGACTCTGGAGGTAATCCACCGCCACCCCGAGCGCGACCGCGTCGGCTACGCTTGGGGTACCGGCCTCGAACTTGGCCGGCAGGTCGGCCCAGGTCGACTCCTCCAGCGTGACCGTGCGGATCATGTCGCCGCCCCCTAGAAACGGCGGCATCGCCTCGAGCAGCTCGCGCCGGCCATACAGCACGCCGATCCCCATCGGCCCGAGCATCTTGTGCCCGGAGAACGCGTAGAAGTCGACACCGAGCGCCTGCACATCCACCGGCAGGTGCGGCACGCTCTGGGCACCGTCGACCAGTACCAGCGCACCGGCGGCATGCGCGCGCTCGAC
>BEIC01000188.1 GCA_002898875.1 bacterium HR26 | reverse complement strand
CCGGCACCACGAGCGCCGAGGCGCGAGCGCTTGCGGCCGCGTACTTCGAGCGTTCGCGCCCGCCGCGCGCGCTGGTGATCGACGCGCACGTGCCCGGGCACTATGGCGGTACGGGGGCGGTGGCAGACTGGGAGCTGGCGGCGGAGCTAGCGGCCGAGTTCCCGGTCATCCTGGCCGGTGGGCTGCATTCTGGCAACGTGGCGCAGGCGATCACCAGGGTGCGACCGGCCGGAGTGGATGTCTCCAGCGGCATCGAGGCTGAGGGGCGGAAGGATCCGGCTAGGATGCACGCCTTCGTCAAGTCGGCTCGAGCGGCATTCGCCGCTTTGGACCAGGGAGCGCGGAATCTCTCCCCTGAGCTGCAGCCGACCCTCGCCTGGAAGGAGGAGCTATGACCCTCGAGGCAAGCCCACGACCAATCTCCCAGTTGCCGGACGAGCGCGGGCGCTTCGGGCAGTTCGGCGGCATCTATGCGCCGGTCACGCTGCTTCCGGCCATCGAGGAGCTGATCGACGCGTATCGGGAGGCGCGGCAGGACCCGGCCTTCCAGGCCGAGTTCGAGCGGCTGCTCCGGCACTATGTCGGCCGGCCGACGCCGCTCTATCATGCGGCCAAGCTGAGCCGGGAGATTGGTGGCGCGCAAATCTATCTGAAGCGGGAGGATCTAGCGCACACCGGCGCGCACAAGATCAACAACGCCATCGGCCAGGGGTTACTCGCCAAGCGGATGGGCAAACCGCGGGTGATCGCCGAGACCGGGGCCGGCCAGCACGGCGTCGCCACCGCTACCGTCTGCGCCATGCTCGGTCTCGAGTGCGTCGTCTACATGGGCGAGCTGGACATCCAGCGCCAGGCGCTCAACGTCTTCCGCATGAAGCTCTTGGGCGCCGAGGTACGGCCGGTCACCTCCGGCAGCCGCACGCTCAAAGACGCGATGAACGAGGCTATCCGCGACTGGGTGACCAACGTCCGCACCACGTATTACCTCATCGGCTCGGTCGCTGGCATGCACCCGTATCCGATGATGGTGCGCGACTTCCAGTCGGTGATCGGGCACGAGACGCGGCAGCAAATGCTAGAACTGTGTGGGCGGCTGCCGGACGCGATCGTGGCCTGCGTCGGGGGCGGCTCGAACGCGATGGGGATCTTCTACCCCTTCCTGGAGGATCCGGAGGTCGAGCTTCACGGGGCCGAGGCGGCCGGCGAGGGGATCGAGACCGGCCGGCACGCGGCCAGCCTGACGGCCGGGCGGGTCGGCGTGTTGCACGGCTCGAAGTCGTACGTGCTGCAGGACGAGGACGGGCAGATTCTGGAGGCGCACAGCATCTCGGCCGGGCTGGACTACCCAGGCGTGGGGCCGGAGCACAGCTACCTGAAGGAGATTGGCCGGGCGACCTACCACCCGGTCACCGACCGCGAGGCGCTGGAGGCGTTCCAGCTTCTCTGCCGCACCGAGGGCATTATCCCGGCCCTGGAGCCGGCGCACGCGGTGGCGCTGGCGGTTCGCCTCGCCGCGGAGCGCAGCCCGGGCGAGATTATCGTCGTCAACCTCTCGGGTCGCGGGGATAAAGACATGCATACGGTGGCGCAGGCGCTGGGGGTGTCGCTGTGAGCCGCGCAGTGGGACAGAGCCGGATAGCGGAGACGTTCGAGCGCCTTCGGAGCCGGGGCGAGCTCGGGATCATCCCCTACCTGACCGTGGGCTTTCCGGGGCGTGAGAGCACGCGCCAGATCGTGCCGGCGCTGGTCGAGGGCGGGGCAGCGGCGATCGAGCTTGGCATCCCCTTCTCCGATCCCCTGGCCGACGGGGCGACGATTCAGCGATCGAGCCAGGTTGCCCTGGCCAACGGTGTGACCGTCCGCTTCTGCTTGGAGACAGCCGCCGCGCTCCGGCAGTTGGGCGTTGACGTGCCGCTCGTCTTCATGGGATACTTCAACCCACTGCTCCAGTTCGGGCTGGAGCGTTTCGTATCCTCGTGTGCTGAGATCGGGGTGGACGGGCTGATCGTCCCCGATCTGCCGCCGATCGAGAGCGACGAGCTGGCCGGGCTCTGCCGCCAGTACGGGCGTGATCTAATCTTCATGGTGGCGCCGACGAGCACCGATGCTCACATTCAGGAGGTCGCTCGCCAGGCGAGCGGCTTCCTCTACTGCGTCTCGCTCACCGGCGTGACTGGGGCGCGGGACCGGCTCGACGAGGGCGTCGGTCCCTTCCTGGCGCGGGTGCGTCGCCACACCGACCTGCCGCTGGCACTGGGTTTCGGTATCGCCCGGCCGGAGCACGTGCGGGAGGCGGCCGCGCTGGCCGATGCTGTGGTCGTCGGCAGCGCGCTGATCGACCGGATCGGCCGGGCCATGCCCGATCGGCAGGCCGAGGCTGCGCGATCGTTCATCGAGTGGCTGCGCTCGCCGCTGACGTCGAGCACGGGCTGACTGGATCACTGGGAGGGGAAGGGCATGGGCTGGTGCCGGGGCATCCGCGGGGCGACCACAGTGGAGCGGAACGACGCTGCGGACATGCTGGAAGCGACGCGGGAACTCCTCACGGCACTGGTCGAAGCCAACGGGATACAGCCTGACGATGTGGCCAGCATCATCTTCACCACCACTCCGGATCTCACCGCGACCTTCCCGGCCGTGGCCGCCCGCGAGCTCGGCTGGGTGCATGTGCCGCTGCTGTGCGCGCACGAGATGGATGTGCCGGGGGCGTTGCGTGGGGTCATCCGGGTCCTGATGCACGTGAATACAGAGAAGTCGGCTCGCGAGATCAAGCACGTCTACCTGCGCGGGGCGCGTGAGCTGAGACCGGAGTGGGCGTTCGGCGGCTCGGCGCACTCGCATCCGGAGGACCGGTTAGGGAGGGGGCATCGATGATCGTCGTTATGGAGCCCGGCGCGACGCAGGAGCAGATCGAGGCGGTCGTCAAGCGAGTCGCCGAGTTCGGCTTCGGCACCAAGATCGTGGTCGGTGCCGAGCGCTCGATCGTCGGCGTGCTGGGCGCGCCGTTGCCGGACACGCTCAAGGAGGCACTGGAACTACTCCCCGGCGTGGAGGAAGTGGTCCGGATCACCAAGCGGTATAAGTTGGTCAGCCGCGATTTCCACCCGGTCGACACGATCGTTCACGTGCGTGATGTTGCCATCGGCGGGAACGAAGTTGCGGTTATCGCCGGCCCCTGCTCGGTCGAGAGCGAGGAGCAGATCATCGAGACGGCGCGGGCGGTCAAGGCGGCCGGTGCGCAGCTGCTGCGCGGCGGCGCGTACAAGCCGCGCACCTCCCCCTACGAGTTCCGCGGTTTGGGCGAGACCGGGCTCAAGTACCTGGCCAAGGCGCGCGAGGAGACCGGGCTGCCGATCGTCACCGAGGTGCTGAGCCCGCAGGATGTCGACCTGGTGGCCCAGTACGCCGACGTGCTCCAGGTGGGCGCTCGCAACTGCCAGAACTACCTGCTGTTGGAGGCCGTGGGCAAGGCGAGGAAGCCGGTGCTGCTCAAGCGCGGCATGTCCGTCCAGATCGAGGAGTGGCTGCTGGCCGCCGAGTACGTAATGGCGCAGGGGAACGATCAGGTCATCCTGTGCGAGCGCGGTATCCGCACATTCGAGACCTTCACGCGCAACACGCTTGACCTTGCGGCCGTGCCGGTCGTCAAGCGGTTAAGCCACCTGCCGATCATCGTCGACCCCAGCCACGGCACTGGGCGCTGGTACCTGGTACCCTCGATGATGCTGGCAGCGATCGCTGCCGGAGCGGACGGGTTGATCGTCGAAGTGCATCCGAACCCGGACCATGCCCTCTCCGACGGTGCGCAATCGCTGACCTTCGAGAACTTCGCCGCGGTGATGCCACGATTGGCGGCGGTCGCCCAGGCTGTCGGCCGATCGCTGCCGCAGGTGCCTGAGGCGGAGGCGGCGCTCACGCCGGCCGATTAGGTTGGGTTCACTCGATGACGAGCACTGTTGACGAGGTGCTGGCCCAGATCCGGTTCGACGAGCGGGGCCTGGCCCCGGCCATCGTGCAGGACGCCGCCACCGGCCAGGTCCGGATGCTCGGGTACATCAACGCGGAGGCGATCCGGCGGACGCTGGAGACCGGTCTGATCCACTTCTGGAGCCGTAGCCGGGGGCGCCTCTGGATGAAGGGCGAGACCTCTGGCCACACGCTCGAGCTGGTCGAACTGCGAACCGACTGCGACGGCGATACCGTGCTGTTCCGTGTCCGCCCACATGGGCCGACCTGCCACCTGGGTTGGGAGAGCTGCTTCGACACCGAGCCGCTGGCACGCGGCCCAGCTCCTCAGCCGGTCACCGTGCAGGTGATCGAGGAAGTGGCTCGCGTCATCGCCGCGCGCCGGCGCGAGCCGCGCGCTGGCTCGTACACCAGCTACCTCTTCCAGGAAGGCATCGACAAGATCGGCAAAAAGATCGGGGAAGAGTCGGCCGAGGTGATCATCGCGGCCAAGAACGCCGACCCGAACGCGCTGGCGAACGAGGCCGCCGACCTGCTCTACCATCTCCTCGTCCTGCTGGAGGCGGCCGGGGTCGACCGGGGGCAGGTCTGGGCTGTGCTGCGCGAGCGGCGGGGCCGACCGCAGCCGGATCAGGACTCTGTATCCTCGTAGTAGAGCGGGGGCCGCACGGTCATCCGGCCACGCTCGAGGTCGACATCCAGAATCACTGAGCGGAGGGCGGGCAGCAGGATCTCGCCCCGGCTCCCGCGTACGACGTAGACGTCGTTGGCGCCCGTCTCGATGATCTCGACCAGCTCGCCGAGCGGCTCGCCGGTCTCGTCCACGACTTCGAGGCCGATAAGCTGGAACTGGTAGTACTCGTCCTCCGCCAGCGGGGCCGCCTGCTCAAGGTCGATGCGCACCACTTGGCCCCGCAGGCCCTCGGCGGCCTCGCGCGTCACGATCCCTTCCAGCCGCAGCACGGCGGTATCGCCCTGGAGCCTGGCGCCGAGCAGCCGCCGGGGTGCCTGCTCGCCTTCCAGGTAGACATGGCCGAGCCGCGGGATACGCTCAGGGAAGTGCGTCCAGATACGCAGGCGCACTTCGCCCCTCAGACCGTGCGCGCCCACGATCCGGCCGATCGAGAGCTGGGTTGTCTCGTTCTCACGCTTCGGTTGCAGGTGGCTGCTCCGGCTCGATCTGGTCATCGATCGTCAGGCTGGCGTGAACCCCGTGGCGGATGGCAGCGATGCTCAGGAGGGTCCGCATCGCGCGGGCGATGCGCCCCTCACGACCGATCACCTTGCCGAG
>BEIC01000187.1 GCA_002898875.1 bacterium HR26 | reverse complement strand
CCGCCGAGCGGGCTGGGGTGCCGGTTAACGACACTCGTGCTTCGGCTGTGCTAGACTGCCGTACGAATACCTGTGCCCCAGGAGTGAAGTGATAGGAGGGTTGCACTGGATGGACAGTTTCCTGTGGGATTGGGACCCGGAGATCGCCGAGGCAATCGCGTGCGAGGAGCGCCGCCAGCTCAGCACGATCGAGCTGATCGCATCGGAGAACTTCACGAGCCCGGCGGTCATGGCGGCAGTCGGGTCGATTCTGACGAACAAGTATGCAGAGGGCTATCCCAGCAAGCGCTACTATGGAGGTTGCGAGTGCGTCGACCGGGCGGAGGAGCTAGCGATCGCCCGGGCGAAGCAGCTCTTCGGCGCCCAGCATGTGAACGTGCAGCCGCACTCCGGGGCGCAGGCGAATATGGCGGCGATGCTCGCGGTGCTGCAGCCGGGCGATCGGATCATGGGTCTGAGCTTGCCGCAGGGTGGTCATCTCACTCACGGCATGGACGTGAACTTCTCCGGCCGCCTGTTCGAGCCGCACTTCTACACCCTTCACCCTGAGACCGAGATGCTCGACTACGACCTGATCCGGCGCCAGGCCCGCGAGGTGCGGCCCAAGCTGATCATCGCCGGCTACAGCGCCTACTCGCGGACGATCGACTTCGCGCGCTTCCGCGAGATTGCAGATGAGGTGGGCGCGATCTTGATGGCCGACATCGCGCATATCGCGGGCATCGTGGCGGTGGGGCTTCACCCGAGCCCGGTTGGGACAGCTCAAATCGTGACCACGACGACGCACAAGACGCTGCGCGGGCCGCGCGGTGGGATGATCCTCTGCGATGAGGAGTACGCGGCGGCCATCGACAAGGCGCTGTTCCCCGGCACGCAGGGTGGGCCGCTGATGCACGTCATCGCTGGGAAAGCCGTCGCCTTCGGTGAGGCCCTCAAGCCGGAGTTTCGAGTCTACATCGAGCGGGTCTTAGAGAACGCGAAGGTGTTGGCCGAGACGCTGCAGGCCGAGGGCTTCCGGATCGTCTCTGGCGGTACCGACAATCACCTGATGCTGGTCGACCTGACCCCGCTCGGCATCAGCGGGCGCAAGGCGGAGCGGGCGCTCGACGCTGTCGGCATTACCGTGAACAAGAACGCGATTCCGAACGACCCGCGGCCGCCGGCGCAGGCCAGCGGGATCCGGCTGGGCACGCCCGCGATGACGACGCGCGGCTTCGGACCCGACGAGATGCGGTTGACCGGTCGGCTGATCGCCGAAGTTCTCCGCAATCCGGACGACGAAAGGGTACGCGAGCGAGTTCGTGGCCAGGTGCGCGAGCTGGTAGCGCACTTCCCGCTGCCCGGCGCGCCGAGGCTGAGCATAGTCGAGCAGGCGGCGCAGGACTAGCCTGCGACGGGTCAGGCGATGGAGCGGGCGCTGATTGCACTGCTGACCGGGATCGCCAGCGCGGGGGTCACGGCGCTGGCCGTGCCCCGGTTGATCCGGATCGCCGAGCGCTACGACATCCTCAGTTACCCCACTGAGGCGCGCTGGGTCCACCGGAAACCGGTCGCGCGCATCGGCGGCGTCGCGATGTTCCTCGGCTTCACCGCGGGCATCGCCCTGACGTTCAGCCTTCCGGTAGAGCGCTTCCCGATCGAGGTCGAGCGGATCGTCCTGCTGCTCGCCGGCGCGGCGATCGTCGTCGGCACCATCCTCTACGACGACCTGTTCGGCATGTCGCCGCTGGCGAAGCTGAGCTGCCAGCTCCTCGCCGCCGCCGTGGTCATCATGCCCCGGCTGCGTGGGCCGGAACACGGGCTGGTTATCGAGCAGTTCAACAACCCATTCGGTGGCGTCGTGGTGCTGCCGTTGGCGGCGGCCATCGCCTTCACGTTCTTCTGGATTGCTGGGATGATGAACACCCTCAACTGGGTAGACGGCCTCGACGGCTTGGCCGGGATGGTCACCCTCGTCGCGTCCATCGTCCTGTTCATCCACACGTTCTTCCGCCCGGCGGGCAACCCGCAGTTCACCATCTCGCTGCTGGCGGTGGCGCTCGGCGCCGTGGTGATCGGTTTCCTGCCGTACAACTGGCACCCGTCCCGGATCATCATGGGCGACTGCGGGGCGATGTTTCTCGGCTATACGCTAGCCGTGGTCGCGATTATCGGCGGGGCGAAGATCGCGACCGCCTTGCTGGCGCTCTGGCTCCCGATCCTGGACGTCGCCTGGTTGATCCTCTATCGCATCCTCAACGGGCGCTCGCCGCTGGTTGCCGATCGGGGCCACCTGCACCATCGACTGCTCGACCTGGGGTGGTCGCAGCAGCGTATCGTGCTGCTCTTCACCGCGATCTCGGCCGGGTTCGGGGCGGCGGCGCTGCTGATCCCGGCGCCGGTCTACAAGCTAGCGACCCTGGTCATCGCCGGGCTGATCGGCCTGGCGCTGCTGGCGGCGCTGGCGCGCTACCGGCCCGGTGAGTCGAGTGGTTCGGTAGCCGAAGTGAGCCGGAGGCTCTGAGGCGATGCCGATCTACGAGTATCGCTGCCTTGCGTGTCGTCGACGCTTCAGCGTGTTCTACCGCTCGTTCAGCGCGGTAGCCGAGACCGCAACCTGCCCACGGTGCGGCGGTATGCGCACTGAGCGGCTGATCTCGCGCGTGACCGTGCTGCGTGGCCGTGCAGATGCCGGTGACTTCGAGGAGGCTAAGGATTCGCTCGACGAGGAGCTGGGCGCCGAGGACGAAGACTGGCCGCCGCTCGACGAGGAGGGCTTCCCGGACACGGATGACCCCCGGGAGCTGGCGCAGTGGACGCGGCGGATGAGTGAGGAGCTCGGGGAGCCGCTCGATCCGGTGCTCGATCAGGCGCTGACCGATCTCGAGCGGGGCGCCGATCCTGACGAGGTCTTCGAGCGGCTCGAGGCCGAGCCGCCAGCCGAGTCGCCAGGCGAGACCGCGTGAGCTGGGTGCGAGCGATCACTGGAGTAACAGATCGAATTTCGGATGCTCGGGCTGGCGATGCGGCCAGACTCGATCCACTGCATGCGTGAGGTGGTCACGCTGGCTAGCAACGACCAACCCCAGCAGCAATCCGCCGACGCCACCCATCGCCAGCCCGAGCACGAGCCAGCGCCATCCGCGTTTGCCAGCTCGCCAACTCACCGCCCCCTCGCTCTTCTACTGGATCACCAGCACCCGCTGGGCATCGGCCCAGCGCTCTTCGAGCCGGTAGAAGGCGCGCTGCTCGGGAGTAAAGAGGTGGATCAGCACGCTGCCGTAATCGAGCACCACCCAGCCGGACTCCGGCTCGCCCTCCTTGCGCGCCGGCTCGACGCCGGCCTCGCTGAGCGCCTCGAGGATACGGAGGTTCATGGCGCGGAGCTGGCGTGTATTGTCGGCGGTGCAGATGACGAAGAGGTCAAAGAACGGCGTCAGATGCTGAAGATCGAGCACCTGGACGTCGGTTGCGAGTGCGTCAGCCGCGGTCTCGGCAGCAAGCTTGGCGATCTCGACGGCGCTGAGCGTGACCTCCTGCGGTACTCGAACCATGGACACCTCTCGAACTCGCAAGTGCTCCACAGCGCAGGTGCTGTGGGCTGGTGGGCCTGGTAGGATTCGAACCTACGACCTTGAGGTTATGAGCCCCTTGCTCTACCGCTGAGCTACAGGCCCGAGAACGCATGCGCTGCAATCACATTGTAGCCGGCTGCCGGGCGCTCGGCAAGGCTCGACGCACCGCCAGCGGCGTGCGAAGAGAGCGTACGAACGCAGCTCACAAGCGAGATAGAGGGCGCAAGGGGATGACGTACCAGGGAGTGCTACCATTTGCCCGGGCATTCGGAGGTGGGGAGTGAGCTTCGAGGCTCGGCAATCCGCCGAGCGTGGCCAACAGCGAGAATCAGGTCCGGAGCCAGCATCTGGGGGTCAGCGGCAGCGACAGGCCGCCCGGCGCATCGTCGTGCCCGGGCTGGCGCTGGTGGTGTTGATCGGTCCTTCTGGCTCCGGCAAGAGCACCTTCGCTCGCCGTCACTTCAGGCCGACCGAGGTGCTCTCCTCCGACTTCTTCCGCGCGCTGGTCTCTGACGACGAGGCAGATCAGTCCGCATCCCGCGATGCCTTCGAAGTGCTGCACCTCGTGGTCGAGAAACGGCTCCGGCGCGGTCGCCTGACCGTGGTCGACGCGACCAACACGACGGCGGAGGCACGCTCCCGATTGCTCGAGCTGGCGCAGCGCTACCACGTTCCGGCGGTCGCCATAGTCTTCGATCTTCCACTGGAGGCCTACCTCGAGCGCGACGCCCGGCGACCGGGACGGCGTGTGGGCCAGGAGGTCATCGTCCGGCAGTTTCAGCAGTTGCAGATGAACCGCAGGCGGATTCGCGAGGAGCCGTTTGTCCACCGGTACTGGCTGCGCAGCATCGAGGAGATCGATCAAGCCGTCGTCGAGCGCCGGCCGCTGCGCTGCGACAAGCGTGCGTGGCATGGCCCGCTGGATATCGTCGGGGATGTCCACGGCTGCTTTGCGGAGCTCTGCGACTTGCTCGGAGCGCTCGGCTACCGCGTGGAACGGTTGATGAAGGCATCGGGTGAGCCCGGCTTCCGGGTGGATCATCCTGGGGGGCGGCGACTCGTGTTTATCGGCGACCTCGTGGATCGCGGGCCGGATAGTCCCTCGGTGCTGCGGCTCGCGATGGATGCGGTCGGGCGCGGGCGAGCGCTTTGTGTGCTCGGCAATCATGACCGCAAGCTCATGCGCTACCTGGAGGGGCAGGAAGTCAAGATCGCGCATGGTCTGGAGAAAACCCTGGAGCAGATGGCGAGCGAGCCGGAGCCGTTTCGCCGTCGGGTGCTGCGCTTCCTGCAGCGATTGTCGAGCCACTACGTGCTGGATAGCGGGCGGCTGGTAGTGGCCCATGCCGGGCTGCCGCAGGAGTACCATGGCCGCTGTTCGCCTACCGTGCGACGTGTTGCCCTGTTCGGAGTGACGACCGGCCAGCGGGATGAGCGTGGGCTGCCGGTTCGAGTCAACTGGGCGCTGTCCTATCGCGGTCGCGCCCTAGTCGTCTATGGGCATACCCCGGTGCAAGAGGCCATCTGGATCAACCGCACGATCAACATCGATACCGGCTGCGTCTTCGGCAACAAGCTAACCGCATTACGCTACCCGGAGCTGGAGTTGGTCTCGGTGCCGGCACGGGAGGTGTACTACCCGGCACCGCGCTCATTGCTCACGCCCGAGGACTTGCAGCGCCCGCTGCTGGTCCCGGCTGCAGA
>BEIC01000186.1 GCA_002898875.1 bacterium HR26 | reverse complement strand
CGCTTCAGCCCGCCGGTGGAGCAGAGCAGGGTAAGCATCAACGCGCCGATCACGATGCCGAGCAGCGTCGCGTGCCAGACGACGAGCAGGAAGTTCGCCACCTCGGCAACTGGTCGTATCCAGGGGGCACCGCATCCAGTGCAAAGGCCTTCGAGATCCCGAGCCGCCCCGCCTCGACCGTCCGGGTTGCCTGGACCGTCCGGTAGATGAAGAGGTCGACGATCAGCGCGAGCATCAGCACGATCGCGACAGCAGTACGCGCCCTCCTCAGGTCGGCGCTCGACGCGCGGAGCCCCTGCTCGCGCTTGCTCATGGCGCGATAGGCCAGCCAGGCGGCGGCGAGCGAGAGCGCGAGCACCACGAGATGCCCAGGCGTGAAGGAGAGAAACGCTGACGGCGAGCCGAGCCGTGAATACGCGCTCGACGGGAGCAAGAACGCGTGGCGCATGTCGACCACCGTGAGGAGAATCGCGATCACGGAGAGCATGAACCCGCCGAGCGCGAGCGCGTAGGAGCTGCTCAAGCCCTGAAACGTGATCGCTGGCTGTCGAGAGATCGGCTGCTGCACGACATCCCCCTTCCAGATCATCAACTCGACCGACAGCTACGAGAGCTGTGCGCTGTCCGGCACCCTTGTGTAGCCACAGGGCGCGGCAGTGCTGGCCTGCCAGTCGATGCCGTCGATTAGTGAAAGCTGGATCAGCCGGACCGGCTGAGGGGATGCCTTCAGGGGCCGCGGCCCATGCTCGGGCCGCGCGCTGCCTCCTCGAGCGCCGCGCGGGAGGGAACATCGAGCGTAGGGCGCGGTTCAGCGCGGAATGCCATCAGGGCCGATACCCGGAACCGAACGAGTTGCTAAGTAGCTCGCAGGTACTGTGGCACCGCGCTCCGAAGAGGGTCAAGCTCCGCCTTGGCGCAGCGAGCGCGCGGCGTCGGAAACTGCCGCCAGGATGCGCGGGTAGGAGCCGCAGCGGCAGAGGTTGCCGGCCAGGTACTCGGCGATCTCCTCCGGGCTCGGCTCCGGGTGCTCCGCCAGCAGCGCCACCGCGCTCAAAACCATGCCGGGCGTGCAGTAGCTGCACTGGAAGGCCATCTGCTCGATGAAGGCCTGCTGCACCGGGTGCAGCTCGTCGCCGCGCGACAGCCCCTCGATGGTGGTGATCCGGCAGCCGTCGGCCAGCGGCGCCAGCAGCAGGCAACTGCTGATCGGCACCCCGTCCACCAGCACGGTGCAGGCGCCGCAGATGCCGATGCCGCAGGTCTCGCGCACGCTGAGGAGCCCGCAGCCGTCGCGCAGCACCTCCAGCAGGGTGGCATCCGTCCGCACGGTGAGCGCCCGGCGCTCGCCGTTCAGCTCGATGGTGATCGACTGCTCCATCAGCCTCGCTCCCCGCCGCGCGCCCGAATCGCCCGCAGCACGCGCTCCGGCGTCAGCGGCAGCTCCGTCACCCGCGCGCCGATCGCCCGTGCCACCGCGTTGCCGACCGCCGCCGGGATCACCGGCAGCGCGGTCTCCCCCAGCCCGTGCACCTCGGCGCCAGGCCGCTCGAGCAGGTCGTGCGTCATGCGCTCCGGCAGGTCCAGGAACGAAGGGATCAGGTAGTCGGAGAGGTTGGGATTCACGAGCTGCCCCCGGTCGTAGACCAGCTCCTCGAAGAGCGCGCTGCCGACCCCGAAGACGATGTTCCCCAGGTTCTGCAGCTCGGCAGTGAGCCGGTTGACCACCTGCCCGGCGTAGACGCTGGCGTGCGCGTGGAGGATCGTCACTTTGCCAGTCCGGCTGTCGACCTCGATCTCGACAGCCCCAGCGCCCTGGTGCCAGTGCGAGGAGGCGATCCCCTGGCCGGTGTCAGGGTCGAGGCCTCCCTGGTTGTGGAACTCCCCCAGCTCAACCAGTTCCTCCTGCCCACTCGCCTCCACCAGCACGCCGAATCCGATCGCCGCGGCCGGCGCGCCGGCTACCCGGACGCTCCCGTCCGCCAGCTCCAGGTCAGCCGGCTCCACCTCCAGCCGCTCCGCGGCGATCCGCAGCAGCCGCTCGCGCAGCGCCAGCGCGGCCTGGCGTACCGCGTTGCCCATCATGTAGGTCGAGCGGCTCGACGTCGTACGGTTGTCGAAGGGGGTGCGGGCCGTGTCCGGGTCCACCACCCGGACCTCCTGATACGGCACGCCGAGCACCTCAGCCGCGAGCTGGGCCAGCACGGTGCGGGCGCCCTGGCCCAGCTCCACGGTCGAGGAGTAGACGCTCACCCGGCCGCTCCGGTCGACCCCCACCTTCGCCTCCGAGCGGCTGGGCGTGGTCATCCCCTTCATCACGACGGCCAGCCCCTTGGCCCGCACCCGGCCGTCGCCCAGCTCGCGACGAAGCGGCCCCTCCCAGCCGATCGCCGCGGCCGCGAGCTCCAAGCACTCGGCGAAGTGGACGTCGTGCAGCGTCTCGCCGGTGGCGAAGGTCTCGCCATCGCGCAGCAGGTTGCGCAGACGGAACTCGAGCGGGTCGAGCCCCAGCGCGTCGGCGGCGATGTCCATCATCGACTCCGAAGCCCAGGCAGCCTGGGTCACCGCATAGCCGCGGAAGGCGCCGGCCGGGGGCAGGTTGGTGTAGACGCAGCGCGAGTCGACCGCCACGTTCGGGATCCGGTAGGGGCCGACGATGCCGAAGCCGCCCTTGCGGGCCACGTCGGGGCCGCAGTCGGCGTAGGCGCCAGTGTTCCAGTACGCTCGTACCTCTTTCGCCGTGATGCGGCCGTCTCGCTTCAGCCCCAGCCGGATCGTCACGACAGTGGCGTGCCGGGTCAGGGTGACGAACTCCTCGTCCCGCCGCAGCACGAACTTGACCGGCCGGCCGGTCACGTACGCCAGCAGCGCGGCCTGGGGTTCGATGCGCGGGAAGACCTTGCAGCCGTAGGAGCCGCCCATTGGGGGCACGATCACCCGCACACGCTCGACCGGCAGGCCGAAGATCGCGGCTAGGATCTGCCGCGTGTTGAACGGCGTCTGGGTGCCGGACCAGACCGTCAGCCGGCCGTCCTCCCAGAGGGCCAGGGCAGCGTGCGGCTCCATCGCCACGTGCTGGATCGCAGGCGTGCGGAAGGTCTCCTCGATCACCAGGTCGGCCTCGGCGAAGCCGCGCGCGACCTCACCGCGCCGGATGCGGAAGAGGTTACAGCAGTTGGTGCCGAACTGCGGACGGATCCCGAAGTAGAGCGCGGTGCCCTCGTGCGGCCGCTCCGGCTCCAGCTCGTGCAGCAGCGGCGCGCCTGGCTCCAGCGCCTCCAGCGGGTCGAAGACCGCCGGCAGCTCCTCGTACTCGACCGCCACCAGCGCCGCCGCCTCCTGCGCCGCCCGCGGCGTCTCCGCCGCGACCAGCGCCACGATGTCGCCCACGTAGCGCACGCGGTCGAGCGCCACGACCGGCTGATCCTCGATCTGCGGGCCGTACACCGGGCGCAGGCCGGGGAGACGGCGCAGGTCTTCCCCGGTGACGACGGCGACGACACCCGGCACCTGCAGGGCTGCCGCAGTATCGATGCGCACGATGCGGCCGTGCGGCACGACGCTGCGCACGGCAGCGGCGTGGAGCATGCCGAGCACGCGCACGTCCTGGGAGAACCGGATGCGGCCGGTCACCCGCTCGACCGCGTCGATCATCGGGACCGCCTGGCCGACGCTCACCCCAGGATCTCCACCACGCCGGTGTTGCCGTTCACCCGCACCCGCGTCCCGGTCTTGATCATCTGCGTGGCATTGGTAGTGCCCACCACCGCCGGGATGCCGAACTCGCGCGAGACGACCGCCGGGTGCGAGAGCTGCCCGCCGGAGTCGGTCACCAGCCCGGCAATCTTGGTGAAGGCAACCACCCAGGCCGGGTTGGTCATCCGGCAGACCAAGATTTCCCCCTCTTTCACCACATCCAGCTCCTCAGGCGAGAGGACGACGCGGGCGATCCCTTCGGCCACGCCCGGCGAAGCCGGCAGGCCCTCGACCCGCGCCGCGGGTTCCCACTTCTCTCGCTTGAGCGAGTCGTAGAACTTCTGCGGGTAACCCCAGAGGCCCTGCTTGTACGGCTCCTCGTAGAGCGACCAGTGGGTGACCGTGCCGACCCACTCTCGCGGGCGGATCGCCATGGCACGCTCTCGAGCCTCCCGGCGTTCCCGCACGATCTCTTTGGCATTCGGCAGCGCGCCTGGGTTGGCGGCTAAGACACGCAGCTCGTGGTACTTGAGGAAGATCGTGTCGTCGGGCTGGTCCAGCAGGCCGGCCTCCACCAGCCGCCGGCCGATCGCCAGCAACACGTAGCGCACCCGGGCGTACGTGCCCTGGTCGATGTAGAAGTGATGGTCCGGCGTCAGCGGCATCATCCGCAGTACGCGGTCCAGCGCGGCCTGCACGATCTCCCGCCCGCGGGCATCGTCCGCCGGGATCATGCCCATCAGCTCGCGGATCGCCGCGTCGCGGTCGTCACGGAGCCGCTGCAGCGCCTCCGGGAAGGAGTAGTCCGTCGCCAGGTATCCCTGGATGGCCGCGATGATCGGTGCCGGGTTCTCCCGCCAGGTGACGTAGACGTACTCGTGGCTGTAAATGGCCTTGTTCCCGTACTCGCGCTTGTACTCGTCCAGCCAGCGCAGGAACTCCCGGCCCACGTCCGTCTTCTCGAGCTCCTCCAGGACCTCTCGCGGCGTCTCCTTGGAGAAGGCCTCGGTGAGGACAGCGTTCCGCTTGACCCGCTCCTTAGCCTCCCACAGCTCGCGGATCGCGTCCCAGTTGCGGTCGTCGTCCGAGACCATGATCCGCCCGAGCAGGTCCTTGTCCACCTCCCCGATCACCTCGCGCACCGCGTTCTGGAAGTCAAGCGAGGCCTGGAACTGCGAGAGGTTCAGGATCCAGTGGATGCGCCAGTGGCGCTCCTGGATATCGAGCGCGTCCTCGAACAGGACCATCAGCTCCGGCAGGCTGGCCGAGTCATAGGGGAAATTGTCCAGGTACTCGAAGTTGCGCAGGATCTCCGGCCTCAGCCGGTTCTCCCACCACTCGAGCCCGCGCTCCGCGTAGATCGGCATCACCATGCCGTAGTAGGGAGCGATCTCCTGGGCATACTTCGGGTCGGGGGGCACCACCGCGGTGTAGAGGTAGCCGTTGACCAGCTTGGCCTTCCAATCCACCGCGAAGGGCGCACCGAAGCGGCGGAACATGTAGGCGCAGGTGGACCACCAGCCGCCCAGGTCGAACCACATCGGCGAGAGCGGCTGCGGGCAGTGCAGGTCATCCCACCAC
>BEIC01000185.1 GCA_002898875.1 bacterium HR26 | reverse complement strand
CTCCCGTTCCCGTCCGACTCGCTCGGCTACGGGGAGTTCTCCCATCTCCCATGGCTGCAGGCACTGCCTGAGCCGATCTCGACCAACGTCTGGGGAACCTGGGTCGAGCTGAACCCGCGGACGGCGCGAGACCTCGGCGTGGAGACCGGCGACGTGGTGCGGGTGGTGACGCCGCAGGGCAGCGCCGAGTTGCCCGTCTACGTAAACCCGGCGGCGATGCCCGATGTCCTCTCGGTGCCGATGGGCCAGGGCCACACAGCCTACGGTCGCTACGCCGAGGGGCGCGGGGTGAACCCGCTGGAGCTGGTCGCGCCGCAGACGGAGCGGGAGACCGGGGCCCTCGCCTGGGCGGCTACCCGTTGCCGGCTGGAGCTCACCGGTCGACGGATGCGCATCGCCCGCTTCGAGGGGCAATTCCCGGCGTTCCAGCTCGAGGAGTTCCCGATCATCCAGGTGACGAGGCCGCGGACGTGATCACCGACGCATCGCTTCACCGGCCGGCGATGAGGCTGGCAGAGAGAGGAAGATAGGGAATGCCACGCTGGGGAATGGTGATCGATCTCGATCGCTGCACCGGGTGCGGCGCCTGCGTCGTCGCCTGCCAGGCTGAGAACAATGTCCCGATCAATACCGAGGACGTCTATCACCAGCGTCGCGCGATCGAGTGGATCCGGCTCGAGCGCTACTGGGAGGGCGAATACCCGGATATCAAGGCGCGCTATATCCCGGTGCCCTGCATGCACTGCGAGAACGCTCCCTGCGAGCCGGTCTGCCCGGTCTACGCCACCTACCATACCAGCGAAGGCATCAACATGCAGGTCTACAACCGCTGCATCGGCACGCGCTATTGCTCGATCAACTGCCAGTGGCACGTGCGGTTCTTCAACTTCTGGGAGCCGAAGTGGCCCGATTCGCTGAAGAACCAGCTCAACCCGAACGTCACCGTCCGCAGCCGCGGCGTAATGGAGAAGTGCACCTTCTGCATCCAGCGCGTCGTGAAGGCCGAGCACCAGGCGAAGCTGGAAGGGCGAGAGCTCCAAGCCGACGAGTTCACCACTGCCTGCGCCCAGGCCTGCCCGGCTGAGGCGATCGTCTTCGGTGACCTCGACAATCCGAACAGCCGAGTCGCGCAGCTCGTCAACAGCGCGGTCAACGAGCGCGGCTATCGGCTGCTCGAAGACCTTGGCACCGAACCGTCGGTCTACTACTTGAAGAAGGTCGACCCCGAGGCGCCCGTCGAGGAGCACAGCAGCCACGAGGGGTGATGAGAAAGGCGAGCGGAGCGAATGGCGAGGCACACGACGGTGGTGACGCACGGTCATGAGTTGCAGCGCACATGGGAGCTCGCGCCCAGGGACGTGCTGGACGCCGGGCTCCAGTGGGTGCGCTCCCTGGGGACGGGACGCCGGCTGATGGCGCTCATCGCGCTGGCGCTCGGTGCCGTCGGCGCGATCGCGCTCGTGGTCGGGCCGCTGCTGTCCGGCTATGCAAACCGGCAAGTGTGGGCCTACACCGCCGTCGCATTCGTGTACCTCATGTCCACCGCGGCGGCCGCTCCTTGCCTCTCGACGGCGCTGCGAGTGGCCCGAAGCCACTGGCGCCGGCCGGTCAACCGCGTGGCCGAGATCTGGGCGGTGACATTGATCATCCCCTTGATCCTGTATCTGCTCCTGCTCGGCACGCTGCCGGGAACCGAGAACCGCCTCTCGATCTGGTTCGGCTGGCCGCTCTCCCCGTGGCTCTGGGGCGCGATCCTCATGGTGAGCCTGACCGGTGCCGGCTACTTCTTCCTCTGGCTCAGCAGCCTGCCCGATCTGGCCATCGTGCGCGATCAGACCGACTCGGCTCGGCGCGGGCTGATCGCCTGGCTGGCAGGGCCCTGGCGCGGCTCGCACCGGCAGTGGCGCATGATCGAGAAGGTGGTGAACAACGCCGGAGTCCTCTATGTTTTGATCTACGTGCCGACGATGACCGTGTTCGCGACCGACTTCATCATCAGCATGATCCCCGGCTACTTCACGGCGGTCTTCCCGGCCTACTTCACCATCAGCTCGTTCGAGGCCGGGATCGCGCTGACGATCGTAACGATGGCGGTGCTCCGCCGATGGGGTGGACAGCAGGAGTATCTCGGCCTGGAGCAGTTCTGGGCGTTGGGCAAGATGCTTCTGGCCTTCGCGCTCCTCTGGTTCTACTTCTGGTGGTCGGAGTTCATCATCTTCTGGTACGGGCGGACGCCGCGAGAGATCAATGTGCTCAAGTACATCATGGCCGAGACCTACCTGTGGCCGTTCGTGCTGGCGTTCCTGCTGAACTTTGCCCTGCCGCTGCTGATCTTGATGTGGAACCCGATTCGCCGCAGCATTGCCGGGCCGACGGTCGTCGCAGGCATCGTGCTGGTCGGCAATCTGATCGACCGGATCCGGCTGATCTCGGCCGGCTACTCGGTGCCCGACATCACCCAGCATGAGCTCCACGAGATCCCGGCGGCCTACATCCCCAACCTGCTCGACATCCTGATCCTGGCCGGAGCGATCGGCGGCGCCGTGGCCCTGGTGCTGTTCACGTTCAGAGTGCTGCCCTTCCCCTCGATCTGGGAGGTAACCGGCGGGCTCTGGCTGCGTGCCCACCGCCCGTTCAAGCACACGCGGGTGATCGTGGTCGGCAAGCCGGAGTGAGGCGAACGGTAGACGAGCGAGCGCTGGCTGGAGGACGAGATGCAGGAGCGCCACCAACTGGGCGAAGAGGCGATCACGAGGGAGCTCTTCCGCCCCCTGGTGTCGACGCCGGCCATGATGTGGGTCGGCTTCATCGGTCTGGGAGCGGTACTGGCGATCTTCGTGTTCGCCGTGAGCTGGATGGTGTACTGGGGTCTGGGCGTCACCGGGCTCCATCGCCCCAACATGTGGGGCTTCATGATCGTCAACTTCGTGTTCTGGATCGGAATCAGCCACGCCGGGGTGATGATCTCGGCGATCCTGCGACTCACGCAGGCAGAGTGGCGCCGCCCGGTCACGCGCGCCGCCGAGGTGATGACGATCTTCAGCCTGATGACCGCGATGCTGCACCCGGTTATCCACACCGGGCGGCCCTGGCGCACGCTCTACTGGGTCTTCCCCTACGACTTCTGGCGCAATATCTGGCCGGACATCCGCGGCCCGCTGGTCTGGGACCCGAGCGCGATCCTGACTTACCTCACCGGCTCGACGCTCTTCCTCTACACCACGCTCATTCCCGACATGGCCCTGGCCCGCGACCGTACCACCGGCTGGCGCCATGTCCTCTACACCATCCTGGCACTCGGCTGGCGGGGCAACGAGCGCCAGTGGAAGATGCAGACCATCGCCGGCTTCCTGCTCTCCGGCCTGATCTTGCCGGTGTTCGTCTCGGTGCACAGCATCGTCTCCTGGGACTTCGCGGTCTCGCTCGTTCCCACCTGGCACGCGACGGTGTTCGCGCCGTACTTCGTTATCGGGGCGATCCACTCCGGCGTCTCCGCGGTGGTGACCTTGATGGCGCTGATGCGCTGGCTCTTCCGCTTCGAGAACTACATCCGCCTGGAGCACTTCGATGCGATTGGCCGGCTTCTGATCGCTGTCGGCACCGGCTGGCTCTGGTTCTTCCTCCTCGATATCTTCTTCGCCATCTATCCGCAGGAGGCGCGCGAGCTGGAGATCATGCAGTTCCGCCTGTTCGACTGGCCCTTCAATGTGATGACGGCGCTGATCTTCATCTTCGGCTACTTCATTCCGGTGCCGATCTGGGTCTTCCAGCGTTTCCGCCGCAACGTGAAGATCATGTTCTGGACTTCGATTGCCGTGAACGTCGGCATGTGGGCTGAGCGCTACTGGCTCATCAAGCCCGGTCTGATGCGCAAGTACGAGTGGACGTTCGACTGGGCCTGGTACCGGCCGAGCATCGTCGAGATCAGCATCATCATGGGTTCCTTCGCCCTGGTGGGCTTCCTGCTGCTTGTCTTCTCGAAGATCTTCCCGCCGATCTCGGTGTGGGAGGAGAAGGAGGGCGTGCACTTCGCCCAGCAGCTCCAGGTCGGTAAGCGGAGAGTCAACGCGGTGATCCGCGAGTTTTAGGTCGTGGCTGGAAGCGAGGCGAAAGGCGGCTGAGGGATGGCGATCCGAGAAGTCCTGGGCATCTACAAGGATCTCGACTCAGCGGTGGCCGCTGCGGACGCGCTGCGCGAGGCTGGGTTCGAGCGCGCGGAGTTCGAGGTGCTCTCGAACGCCCCGTATCCAGAAGGGACATTCGGGGAAGAGTCGGGGATCCACCGGTTGTTCGTCTTTCCGCTGATCGGCGCGTGCTGCGGCTTCGCGGCCGGGCTGCTGATCACCGGCGGCACGCAGCTCGCCAACCCGCTGGTGACCGGTGGCAAGCCGCTCCTCTCGATCCCGCCGATGATCATCATCATGTACGAGGGCACGATGCTCGGCGCGCTGATCTTCACCGTGCTCGGCGTGCTCTTCGAGTCGCGGCTGCCCTGGATCGGCAAGGCGCTCTACGACACCCGGATTACCGCAGGCTATATCGGGATCCTGGTGCGGACCGCGCCGGAGCGCGAGTCGCTGGCGATCAGCGCGCTGCGCAAGGCGAACCCGGAGGACGTGTTGACCGAGGGCGGTAGCGTCGGCGGCACCGCGCCGGCAGCGCAGTGAGGGACGCCGGATGCGAGGGGGCATGGTGACGATGACGGGAGCGCGAGCGGGCATTACCCGCTGGCGACGTATCGGGCTGGCGCTAGTCAGCCTCAGCCTGCTCGTGATTGCGGCGGCGTGCAGCTCGACGAACACCTATCCGATCGACTTCTTCAGCGAGATGCACTACCAGAAGTCGTTCCGTGCCGGGGAGCCGCCGCGGCTCGACTCACCGCCTGGCGCGGTGCCGATTACCGGTGGTGAGCCGGCATACACCTTCGAGGAGGCGAGAGATCTCGAGAACCCGCTGGCCGGCGACCCGCAGGCGCGGGAGCGCGGGGCTCGGCTCTTCGCGGTGAACTGCGCGGTCTGCCACGGCACCGAGGGCCGGGGGGATGGGCGGATGGCTGCTATCTGGCAGGCTCGGCAAGGGGCCGTGCCGCCCGCCGATCTGACGTCCTCGGTGGTGGTGAATCGTACGGACGGTGAGCTGTTCTGGATCATCACTAACGGGTTCACCTCGCCGGAGAACCAGGTCCAGTACCCGGGCGGCCTCGCCAACATGCCGGCATTCGGCAAACTGCTGACGCCGGAGGAGCGCTGGGCACTGGTCTCCTATATCCGTCAACTCCAGGGTCGCTAGGTCACAG
>BEIC01000184.1 GCA_002898875.1 bacterium HR26 | reverse complement strand
GTTGAGCCACAGCGATCCCGAGGCACTGCGAGCACACTTCCGACGGGAGGCGCGCGCGACCATCGCCGCGGGAGCCGTGCTCGACATCGCCGTGACGGAGGAACTGTTCGATCTGACACTGGAGAGCATCGAGATCGAGCGGCTCGAGCGGAGCGACGCCGGCGCGCTATCGAGCTGACGTGTCGCTGGCGGGTAGTCTCGGCTACCGGATACCCCAGTGGTGCGCGGTAAGCGCGTGCGGATCCTCGCCGCCATGGCCACAGGGGTCGACGTGGACGAAGACGGCGACGAGCCGCGGCTCGGCGTGGATCAGCCGGTGACGCACCTCCTCGGCGATCCGGTGGCTCTCGCGGGTCGGCAAATCTTCGTCCACGGTGATGTGAAGCTCGGCGTGCAGGGTGTGGCCGAGCCAGCGCACCCGCAGGTCGTGCACATCGTGGACACCAGGCGTGCTCGCAGCCGCCCGCTCCAAACGGGCCATGATCTCCGGCTCCACCGCGTCCATCAGCCGGCGGACGACCGAGACCGTCGCGTCCTTGAGAATGAAGAGGATGGCGATCGTAATGCCGAGCCCGATCAGCGGGTCGAGGATCGGGTAGCCCGCTGCAGTGCCGATGACACTGCCCAGCACGGCCAGGCTGGTGAGGCCGTCGACCCGCGCGTGCTGGCCATCGGCCACCAGCGCCGCCGAGCCGATCTGCCTGCCTATACGGATACGGTAGCTGGCGACGGCCTCGTTCCCCAGGAAGCCGATGACCGCCGCCGCTCCCACCCACCACAGGTGCGTCATCGGTTGGGGATCGAGGAGCTTCCTGATCGACTCGTAACCGGCGATGACCGCCGAGGCCAGGATCACCAGTACGATGACGATCCCGGCCAGGTCCTCGGCACGCCCGTACCCGTACGGGAACTGCGGCGTGGGCCGGCGCCGGCTCAGCGAAAACGCGATCCACAGCGGAATAGAGGTGGCGGCGTCGCCGATATTGTGCGCGGTGTCGGCGAGGAGTGCGGCCGAGCCAGACAACAGGGCGATCACGAGCTGGAAGACCGCAGTCAGGCCCAGGCCGGCGATCGATACCTTGAGCGCTCGAATCCCGCGCTCGCTTCCGACCAGCGCTGGATCGACGCCCGCGCCGATCTCGTGGCTGTGCCCCAGGTGCGCGAGCCAGTGGCGCACCCGGTCGATGACACTCGCGTGTTCAGCACGGTGATGCTCGTGCCGGTGCGCGTGCGCATCGTGCGGCCCGGCGTGCGCACCAGCCTCGTGCCGGCCTGGAACCGCGGCCTGTTCCCGGGTCGGCGACACCCCGAACTGGTTCTCTCGCTCCCGCTGCTCGCTCATGCGCCTCTGACTCCCTGCCTCACCGAGTGGTCTGACGGCCAACTACCTGTGGCACGAACCAGAGCGCGATCTCGTTGACCATCAGCCAGCGCGCCCGGCTCACCCGGACCCGCTCGCCGTTCCATTCTACGAGGCCAGCCTCGGCAAGCTCGCGTAGCTCTCGTCCGTAGACGTCCTCCAGCGAGCGCCCGTGCCGGGCGGTGAAGGCCTCGGCGGAGACCCCTTCCTCCAGCAGCCGCAGTCCCAGGATCATCGTCTCGGTCATCTCCGTCTGCGGGTCGATCGCCTCCTTGAAGACGACAGGCGAGCGCCCCTCTCTCACCAGCTCGATGTAGCGGGCCGGCAGGCGCTCATTACTGGAGCGCGTGTTGCCCAGGTACGCGTGGGCGCCAGCTCCCAGCCCGATGTAGCGCCCGTTCTTCCAGTAGATCTGGTTGTGGCGCGACGCCAGCTCGGGGCACCGGGCCCAATTGGAGACTTCATAGTGCAGCCAGCCGGCGGCCGCCAGCTTCGCATCGGCCAGTTCGGCCATCTCGGCCACCGCGTCGTCGTCCGGCACCGTGAGGACGCCGCGCTCGACCGCTCGCTGCATCGGGGTGCCGGGTTCGAGCGTCAGCGCATAGAGCGAGAGGTGCTCAGGCTGCCAGGCCAGCGCGATGTCGAGGTCGCGCTCCCAGTCCTCCAGCGTCTGCCCCGGCCAGCCGTAGATGAGGTCGAGATTGACGTTGGTGAAGCCGGCCGAGCGAGCGGCCGCCAGCGCCTGCTCGGGCACGTGTGGCTTGTGGGCCCGGCCCAGTACCTTCAGCCCCCGCGGGTGGAGCGTCTGCACGCCGATGCTGAGCCGGTTGACCCCAGCCTCCCGGTAGCCGGTGAGGTTGTCCTCGCGTGCCGACTCCGGGTTAGCCTCGAGATCGATCTCGGCGTCCGGCTCCACCGCGAAGCGCTCGCGCGCGGCCTGGATCAGCCGGGCGACCGCCTCCGGCGGCAGCAGCGACGGCGTCCCGCCGCCGAAGTAGATCGTCGCGACGCGAGCTGGGCCGAGCTGCTCGCGCAGCAGATCCATCTCCCGCACCAGCGCCTCGACGTACGCCGGGATCAAGCGCTCCTGCCGGGCGTAGACGTTGAAGTCGCAGTAGGGGCAGACGCGCGCGCAGAACGGGATATGAATGTAGAGCCCCAGCGGCGCGTCGTTCGGGAGTGGCGCGCGCATGGTCAGAGTGAGACTTCTTCCGGTGTCATCTCGACGCACGATTTTCATCTCTCCAAGTATGCTTCAGGTATCCATCGCCGGGCTCTCGAGCGGAGCTGTGGGCGGCGGAGGTGTTCCGGGCATGAGGGAGGACGCCATCGTGGAGCCTTCGGTCAACGCTCGCTGGACGGACGCTCAAGTCACCGAGGTCAGCGAGGAGCCGTTCTACCTACCGGTGCGCGACGAGGTGACCGTGTTCGAGGCGGCCTACGCCCGCCGGCTGCCGGTGATGCTTAAAGGGCCGACCGGTGTGGGCAAGACCCGCTTCCTGCGCTACATGGCCTGGCGGCTGGGCCGCCCGCTGGTGACGGTCGCCTGCCATGACGACCTCACCGCCAGCGACCTGCTCGGCCGCTACCTGATCACCGGCGGCGAGACGGTCTGGATCGACGGGCCGCTGACCCACGCCGTCCGTATCGGAGCGATCTGCTACCTGGACGAGATCGTGGAGGCGCGCAAGGACACCACAGTGGTCATCCACCCGTTGACCGACGACCGGCGCCGACTGCGGCTGGAGAAGACCGGCGAGCTGCTGGTCGCCCCGCCCGAGTTCATGCTGGTCATCTCCTACAACCCCGGCTACCAGAGCCTGACCAAGAATCTCAAGCCGAGCACGCGCCAGCGCTTCGTCGCCATCGACTTCGACTTCCCGCCGCCCGATCTGGAGATCAAGATCGTCGCCCACGAGAGCGGCGTTGACCGGGAGACAGCCCGGCGACTGGTCCAGCTCGGTGGGTTGATCCGCAACCTGCGCGATGCCGGGCTCGACGAGCCGGCCAGCACCCGGCTGCTGGTCTATGCCGGCCTGCTCATCCACTCCGGCATCGCGCCGCGTCGGGCCTGCGAGCTAGCTATCGCCGCGCCGATCAGCGACGACCCCGCGGTGCGCGAGGCGGTGCTCGACCTGGTAGCGACCGTCTTCGCGGAGTGAGCGATGCTGCGCTCCGTCCTCAAGCGCCTGCGCGCGCCGGAGCCCGTTGCCGAGCAGTCTGGCCAGCCCGCCGCCATCGTCGAGCTGGCCGAACTGGAAGCCGTACTCGGCCTCTACGTGCGGGCGCTCTCTGCCGGTTCCCTCCGGATCGCGGCCGGGCCGTCAGGCGCCCGCAGTCCGGCGACCGACGGGCGGACGGTCTTCCTTCCCCCAGCGCTCCCCGCTGACCCCTCGTTGGAAGGAGTGAGGCGCCGCTACCAGATGATGGCCGCCTGGACGGTGCTCCAGGCCCGGACAGGTTGCCTCGATCTGGCCCCCTTGCCGCCGGAGTCTCCTGCCGGCGCGCTGGCCTGGTACGAGCTGCTGCACGGTGAGTGGGTCGACCGGCGGCTGGCCCGCGAGTGGCCGGGTCTCGTACCCGTCCTCGCGGAGCTACGCCGGGAGGAGCTGGCGGCACGCCAGGCCAGGCGGCCAGCGAGCGACGGCCGGGCGGAGCAGGTTCTCCGCCACCTGCTGGATCTGCCGCTGGACCTCCCGGCGGCGACAACTGTAACCAGCGATCCCTCGCCCGCGCCGCTCGCCGGGGAGGTATGGGAGCTGCTCGTGGCTGCGCTCGATGGTGCCGGCCCCGAGCCGTTGCGCGCGCTGGCGCTGGAGCTCGCCGCCACTACGCCGGCAATCGACTCGCTGCTCGACCTACCATCGTACCGTGCTCGTATCCGGCCGGACCTGCTGGCTCGCCGCCCGCTCTTCGAGACGCCGGAGCTACCGGATAAGCCGGCTAACCCGGCATCTGGCCGGCCAGCGGCGCGGCGCGGCGACCCGCTGGTCGTCGAGGCGCGCAGCCCGGCGCAGGTACCCCGGCGAGCTCGGGGGTCGAGCCGGGGAGGCCGCCAGGCTGTTCAGCTCAGCCTGGGTGACCGGGAGGCACCGCCGACGATGGCCCGGCTAACCCCGCTGAGCGAGGCGGAGAAGGCCGGCGCCGCGCTCTACCCCGAATGGGACTGCTGGTCGGGCTCGTACCTGCCCGACTGGTGCGCTGTGCGGGAGTCGCGGGCCCGCGGCGGCAACGTCGAGCTGGTCGAGCGGATCCTGCGCCAGCACCGCCCGCTGGTGCAGCACCTCAAGCAGCAGTTCGAAGCGCTCCGGCCGGAGCGGCTCCGGCTCACCCGGCAGCTCGAAGGCGACGAGCTCGACCTCGCGGCCATCGTCGAGGCGACCGCCGACCGGCGAGCCGGGCTCAGTCCCAGCGAAAAGCTGTACAGCCGTACCCTCGAGCGCGAGCGGAGCATCGCGCTGGCCTGCCTGGTCGACCTCAGCGGCTCGACCGGCGCCTGGATCGACGACGATCCGCGCAATGAGCAGGTGATCGAGGTTACTCGCCGGGCGCTAGTCTTCCTCTGCGAAGCGCTGAGCGTGCTGGAGGATCGCTATGCCATCTTCGGCTTCACCGGCACCACCCGCAAGCAGTGCCAGATCCGGGTGATCAAGGGGTTCGACGAGCCCTACGGGACCGAGGTCAAGGGTCGCATCGCTGGGCTCTCGCCCGGGGCCTACACGCGCATCGGACCGGCGGTGCGGCACGTCGGCAGCATCCTCGCGCGGCAGCCGGCGCGCCTGCGGCTGCTCATGCTCATCTCCGACGGCCGCCCGAACGACTTCGACGGCTACGGCGGGCGTTACGGCATCGAGGACACGCGCCGGGCGCTGCTCGAAGCCCGCCAGCGGGGCCTTGCTACCTTCGCGCTGACCATCGACGCCGAGGCACGCGACTACATGCCCTAC
>BEIC01000183.1 GCA_002898875.1 bacterium HR26 | reverse complement strand
CCATAGGGGGCGGGTGAAATCATCGTGGCGATCGCCGCAATCTGTTGTCAAACAGAAGGTTAGTGAACTCCGCGGTCGATGTCAAGGGGGACGATGGGGGGGATTTTGGGAACGCCTCGCTCGCTCGAACGCTAGGCTAGCTGCCGGGGCTAGGGGCGTAGCCGGTCAGCTCCGCGTAGCCGAGGCCAGTGATCTGCCGGCCCTCGGCCGTGCCGTTCGCCTCGACGGCGCCTTCCCAGTAGATGACGCCGGTGGATTCGAGCGCCTGAAGCTCCTGGTCGAGCAGAAGCGGGGTCACCGTGAGCTGCAAGCCCTCCGCTCGGAGCTCCACAACCCAGCCCGAGGGGTAGGTAGCACCGCTATGCGGGCTGGTCCACTGGCCGGTTGGAGTGACCGTGAAGTCGCCGCCGCTCAGGTAGACTGGCGTGCCGTCCGGCTGCACGAGCGTGCCGCTCCCGAACGTGATGTGTCCGGCGCCGTCATGCGTGTTCCAGAGCATTAGCTCGCGGCCGTCGTCGAGCTGGAACCAGAACCAGTTCCAGCCGCCCCGGCCGGCCAGGAGGAAGTTGCCCCACTGGTGATCCATCCAGGCCTGCCCGGTCACGGCGAGTGGCTGCCCCTCGACGGTCAGCGTGCCGATCGCCTCCAGCCGGGTACGGGAGTAGTAGTACGAGCCCGTCTCCGGCGCCCAGCTAAAGTAGCCGTCCTCGTCATGGAGCACCGGCGGCTTCCGATCGCGCACCACAAGCTCCAGCGCGTAGCCCGGCATCGTGGCCTGGATCCGGTCCTCGCCCAGGCCAATGTCGAGCCGCCACTCCGCCACCTGCAGGGTGACCGGCGGTGTCCCCCCTGGCAAGGGAAGAACGGCGGTTCGCTCGGCCCAGCGGAAGACCTGGCGATCCAGGTCACTCACAGCGAAGTGAGCGGCGTAGGCGGTGGGATAGCCGAAGCGTTGCCCCTGGAAGATCACGAACTCGAAGCCGAAGCGGCGGCCGTCGGCAGCCGTGAGGTGCCCGGTGTAGTACCACCACTCGGTGAGGGCGTCGTGCGGGCCAGCATCGCGCGGCAAGGTGACCGGCTGGGGCATAGGAGCTGGCGTGAGGAAGAGGCTAGCCGGGCGCTCGGCAAGGGCGGTCGCCGGCTGTGGCGTTGGGGCGGGAGCGACGCGGCTCTCCGACCCGCAGGCAGCCAGCAGCAGCGCCAGGCAGATGCTCACGAGCATAGTTCGCCGCATCTCAGTGCTCCCAGCCTCGCTCGGGCAGCAACCGGAGCATGACTCGCGGCATCCACCAGTTCCAGTCTCCCAAGAGCCGCATGGTCGCCGGTACGAGCAGGGTGCGGACTATGCTCGCATCGAGCGCGATGGCCAGCCCGATTCCCAGCCCCAGCGCCTTGATCAGCACGACATCGGCACTGACGAAGGCTGTAGCGACCACGACCAGGATCAGCGCGGCCCCGGTGATGATCCGCCCGCTCCGGGCCAGCCCGGCCGCAACGGCCAGCCGGTTGTCGGCAGTCTGCTCCCAGGCTTCGCGGACGCGGCTGAGCAGGAAGACTTCGTAGTCCATGCTCAGGCCGAAGAGTATGCAGAACATCACGATCGGCAGCGAGGCCTCGATGAAGCCGAGTGGCTGGAAGTTCAAGAGGCCGCTCAGGTGACCGTCCTGGAAGACGAAGACGAGCGCACCGTAGCTAGCGGTCAGGCTCAGCGCATTCAGGACGACGGCCTTGAGCGGCAACAGCACGGAGCGGAGCAGGAGGAAGAGTACAAGGTAGGTCGCAATCACGACGGTCAGCGCGGCATACGGAAACTCGCTGTACATCAGGTCGACGACATCCACGATCTCTGCGGTGCCGCCATCCACCAGCATGCGCAGGCCTGGCCCAGGGTCCATCGCTCGAATGGTCTGGAGCAGTGCCTTGGCCTGATCGCTCGCCGGGAGCGCGTCGGTATAGACGTAGATGGCCGCGACATGCTGCCCGGCAAGCTGCCGGTAGGCGCTGGCGATCACCGGGTCCCGGATGAGCGAAGGCTCAGCGTAGAGCAGCTGGTATTGGCCCAGCGAGATGCGCGGGTCGATGGTGACGATACTGGAAATGCGGGTGACCCGTGGATCGGCGGCGATCCGCCGGGTGAGGTCGTAGAGGGCCGCGATGGTCTGCGGGTCGTTGACCGGGCGCTCGCTCTGCACCGCGACGATGATCGGCGAGAGCGCGCCGTCGCCGAAGGCAGCGCGGAAGCGCTCGAAGGCCTGGCGCGACGGGGTCGTCGTGGGCAGGATAGTCGCGTCCGGCGAGCTCAGCCTGACGTGCAGGAATGGCGCTCCGAGCACCAGCAAGAACGCCACCACTGGGATTGCCACCCGCCAGGGGTGAGCCATGACCGCACCCGAGACGCGTACCCAGAAGGCGCCGGTCTCAGTCGAGCGGCGGTACACCGTCAGCGCGTTGATCCGGTGCCCGAGCAAGCCGAGGATGGCCGGCAGGAGCGTGAGCGCGGCTGTCACCGCGACCACGACCACCAGCACGCCAGCTATTCCGACCGAGCGCATGAACAGGAACTCGAAGAACCCCAGCCCGCTCAGCCCGATGAGCACCGTCAGCCCGGAGAAGAAGACCGCCCGGCCGGCCGTCGCCGTGGTCACCTCAACACCGCGCGCCACGTCGCCCTTCGCGAGCTCCTCGCGGTACCGGCTGACGATGAAGAGCGAGTAGTCAATCGCGAGCCCCAACCCCAAGAGCGTCGCGACGTTGAGCGTGAAGATCGAGAGCTCGGTCACCCGGGTGATTGCATAGACCAGCGCCAGCACGATGGCGACGCTGGCGCCACCGACGACCAGCGGCACCCCGGCCGCGACTAGGCTGCCGAAGACGAAGACGAGCGCGGCCAGCGCGAAGGGGAAGGCGATCAGCTCGGCCCGGCGCAGGTCGCGCTCGGTGACCGTCTCGAGGTCGGCGTAGAAGACCGGTGAGCCGGCCAGTCTGACCTCGAGGTCAGTGGGGACGATCAGCCGCTCGAAGTCGTCTTTCAGCCGTTGCGACTCCTCAGGGGGCAGGTTGATCCGCACCAGCGCGTAGGCGAGCGAGCCGTCCGGCGAGATCTGGCCAGGGTTCTGGTCGAACCAGGAGATCCCGTCGACCTCCAGGATGGTCGTGAGCTGGCTGAGCGCGCGGTGCGCCTGCGCGATGAATGCGGGATCACTCGGCCGGAGCGTCGGGTGGCTGAAGAGGACGATCAGCGACGTCGGGCTGTACTCGGGGATCTCCCGCTCGAGCAACGCCCGTGCGCGAGCCGCCTCGGTGTGCGGGCTGGAGAAGCCCCCGACCTCAAGCGCGCCCGCGACGCGTGGCAGAGTGGGCAGCGCGACCAGGAACAGCAGGAACCAGCAAGCGACAACCCACCGGCGATACCGGTACGACTGCCTGCCGAGCCACCGGAACAAGCCTGCGCCTCCCTGACGCTCCGGGCCGCTCCCTATATCCCGCTCAGGTGTACCACACCGGCGGCCGGATCTCCCTCCAGCGACGCGACGCACTCAAGTCCAGGCTGGCGACTGCACGGTCGTTGCAGTGCCATCGCCCGAAGAGGATAATCCGCCCGGCGGAGCACGGGAATACTCGGGATCGGGGGCGACGGTGGAGATCAAGCAGCGGGTGCGCGAGCAGTTCGGCGCGGCTGCCGAGGCCTACGTGCGCAGCCGCTCGCACGCGTTCGGGCACGACCTCGGGCGGCTGGTCGAGTGGGCGGCGGTGTGGCCCGGCGAGCTGGCGCTCGACGTGGCCACCGGCGGCGGGCATACCGGGCTAGCACTGGCCCGGCACGGTGCCCGGGTCATCCTGCTCGACCTGACCCCTAGGATGCTCCAGGCAGCCCGTCGCGCCGCAGCCGAGCGCGGGGTCATGCCAGCCGGCTTCCTGGCGGCCGAGGCCGAGGCGTTGCCGTTGGCTGACCGCTGCGTGAGCCTGGTGACCTGCCGGATCGCCCCGCACCACTTCGCCGACCCGGCGGCCTTCGTCCAGGAGGTAGCGCGCGTGCTCGAGCCGGGCGGGCGGTTTCTCCTGATCGACAGCCTCAGCCCGGCCGATCACGAGCTGGACGAGCTGGTCAATGAGCTAGAGCAGCTGCGCGACCCGAGCCACGTCCGCTCGTATACCCTGGAGGAGTGGTGCGGCTTCCTGGCCGCGGCCGGCCTCCGGCTCGAGCGCGTCGAGGTGATCTACCGCCGACACGAGTGGGACGATTGGACTGTCCGCTCAGGGATGAGCGAGGCGGCGCGGGCTGCGCTGGCGGGGTGGCTGCTGGACCGGGAGCGCCTGTGCCGCTTCCTCGACGTAGAGGTCGATCGAGGTTCGATCCGGAGCTTCCGCGACGACAAGGTGCTGATCCTTGCGCGCCTGCCCTACCTGCCGCCCCAGGCAGCGCTGCGGCCTGAAGGGTAGCCTGAGGCCACCGCCCCCGTTCATTCATTCGCCATACAGCTCGGGACGACCGGCCGGTGGCTCTTACCAGCGCACCGGCAACTTCGCCGCATCCTGGGTTGCGCTCGTGCAGCAGACTGCGACAGAGACTGTGCGACAATCAGGGCGGCGGCTGCGGCGCAGCCGCATATCCGCTGCACAGTTAGACTTTCAGTAGAGCGAGTGGCCTCGGGTTAGGAGGGTTCGTGGCCGGGCTGAGCACGGATGAGCTGATGCAGGTGGCGCTGGAGATGGCCGGTATGAGCCAGCTTCCCGCCGATAGCACAGTCTACGTGCCCGGAGACTCGCTTCGGCGAGTGCTGTTCGGAATCGATATCGGGCCAGCGGAGCTGCTGATCGCTCGTGAGCTGGGCTGCGACGGCGTCATTGCCCACCACCCGGCTGGCGGCAGCGCCACGCTGCGCTTCCCTGAGGTGCTCACCCGCCACGTCGAGCTGATGGTCGAGCACGGCGTGCCGCGCGATGCAGCCCGTGAGGCGATCAAGCCGCTCGTCTTCCGGTCGATCCTCCGCGCCCAGGCGGCGAACTACGACCATGCGCCGTCGTTCGCGCGGCTGTTGCGGATACCCTTCCTCAACATCCATCTGCCGCTCGACGAGATCGGCCGGCGGCTGATGGCAGAGGCGATCGAGCGGCATCTCGGCCAGCTCGGCCGTGAGCCGCTGGTGCAGGACGTGATCGACGCGCTGCTGACGCTGCCGGAGTTCGCCGAGGCGCCGACGCGGATCATGGTGCCGGTCGGCGCAGTCGACCGTCCGGCGAGCAAGGTGGCGGTCGTCCACGGCGCGGGGACGAATGGCGGCGCGGCAGTGGCGAAGGCATACTTCAGCCACGGCGTCTCGACGGT
>BEIC01000182.1 GCA_002898875.1 bacterium HR26 | reverse complement strand
GTCAGCTCGGTATAGTCCTGGTTGTACTGCCAGCTCTCAGCCAGCCAGGGGTACCACTTGTCGGCGAAGGCGGAGTAGTAGGCAAGCGGCTCGTAGAGGATACCCAGACCGTTCTGGTGGTTGGCGCCGATGGCGTAGCCGTTCCAGAGCTCCCAGTCGACGTGGCGTCCTTCCTGACCGCCCCAGCGCAGGATCAATGTGCGGTTGCGCGGCACCTCTCTTAGCCGGCCAGCTGGCGCTGGGCTCGTCACGACCGTTGGTGTTGCGACAGCAGCGGGGGTGGCAGCGCCCGGGGCCGGGGTCGCAGCACCCGGAGCCGGCGTGGCGGCCTCGCGGCGGCAGGCCGCCAGCAGGGCCGAGGCTCCCGCGAAGGATATGCTCACCCGCAGGAAGTCGCGCCGCGAGAGCTTGCGGGACAGGTTGACAGGCACGGTTCCTCCTCCTCACCATTCTGCACATCGGGGTGGTCGTCCCCGATGGCCTCAGCCGACCTACCTATTGCCGGCGATGAGCCGGCGAGTTCCAACAAAGCGGTAGTGTGTTGTATGATGATCTTGTGACCTCGTGCTTCCAGTGTAGCCTTGAGCTATCCGAGCTGTCAAGCACGCATTTCGATGCCGAGGCGTCGATCACGAGGGAGGAGAGCCAGCGAATGACCGAAGTGCTCCGTGTTGAGGACTTGCGGGTCTACTATCACACCGAAGCCGGCCCGGTTAAGGCAGTGGACGGCGTGACCTTCGCCCTCAAGCCCGGTGAGCGCTTCGGCCTGGTTGGCGAGTCCGGTAGCGGGAAGTCCACGATCGCGCTTGCGCTGCTCCGCTTGATCCGGCCACCTGGCCGAATCGAGGGTGGCGCGATCTACCTCGACGGCATTAACCTGCTCAGCCTCGATGAGGAAGAGATGCGTCGCCTGCGCCTGGCTCGGATCTCGCTGGTCGCGCAGGGTGCCATGAACTCCCTCAACCCGGTGAAGCGGATCAAGGAGCAGATCGGTCTCGCCCTGCGAGACCACGGGGTCCAGATGTCGCGTGCGGAGTTCGATCGCTATGTGGCAGGGCTGCTGCAGCGGGTCGGCCTTCGGCCCGAGGTCGCTACTATGTTCCCCCACGAGTTGAGCGGTGGCATGAAGCAGCGGGTGTGCATCGCCATTGCGATCAGCCTGGAGCCGCAGGTCATCGTGGCGGACGAGCCGACCAGCGCGCTCGATGTCGTCGTGCAGTGGCAGGTCATCGACACGCTGCGCCGGGTGCAAGAGGAGCTGGGGGCTGCCGTCATCCTGATCGGCCACGACATGGGCCTGATGGCGCAGACGGTGGACCGCATCGGCGTGATGTACGCCGGCAAGCTGGTCGAGATCGCGCCGACCCGAGAGCTCTTTCGGGAGCCGCTGCACCCGTATACCCAGCTCCTCATCGCCAGCCTGCCCTCGCTTGACGGCAAGGGCGAGCTGCGTGGCATCCCCGGTCTCCCTCCATCCCTCCTGAGCCCGCCGCCAGGGTGCCCGTTCCATCCACGCTGCCCGTTCGTCATGGACCGTTGCCGGGTCGAGGAGTCTATACTACGGGAAGTCCGGCCTGGACATTGGGTAGCCTGTCACTTGCACTAGGAATGGCGGTATGACTGCACTACTCGAGGCCCGGCACGTCACGAAGGTGTTCGGCGGTGGTCTACTGCGCAAGACGCAGACCGTGGCGTTGGAGAACTTCTCCTTCCAGGTGAGCGGGGAGACGCCGCGCATCACGGCCATCGTAGGAGAGAGCGGCAGCGGCAAGACCACGCTCGCTCGCCTGCTCCTTGGGCTGGTGACGCCGACCAGCGGTGAGATCCTCTATCGGGGGAAGGACCTCCAAAAGCTGTCCGGTGAGGACCGCCGCGCCTTCCTCCACGACGTGCAAGCAGTCTTCCAGGATCCCTTCGAGGTCTATAACCCCTTCTACAAAGTCGATCACGTCCTGGAGTTGCCGATCAGGAACTTCGGACTCGCCCACAGCCGGCGCGAGCGCCGGGCGATGATCGAGGAGGCGCTGCACGCGGTCGGCCTGCGCCCTGAGGAGACGCTCGGCCGCTACCCGCACCAGCTCAGCGGGGGACAGCGCCAGCGTATCATGGTCGCTCGCGCCTTGCTGCTTCGCCCTCGCCTCATCATCGCCGATGAGCCAGTCTCGATGGTCGATGCCTCGCTGCGCGCAACCATCCTCGGCAGCTTGCTCAAGCTAAACCAGGAGTTCGGGATCTCCCTGATCTACATCACGCACGATCTCACCACGGCCTACCAGGTGAGCCAGGACATCATCGTCCTGTATCGCGGCTCGGTCGTTGAAGCCGGCGATGTCGAGCAGGTGGTGCGTGATCCGCAGCATCCCTACACCCGCCTGCTGGTTGGGTCGATCCCGCTGCCGAACCCGGACCGGGTCTGGCAAGGCGAACGCGTGCTCGGCCGACCGGCTGGGGAACTCAGGCCGGTCGGACCGTCCTATTGCAAGTTCCACGAGCGCTGCCCCTTCGCGATGCCGATGTGCGTCGAGCAGGCACCGCCGTTGTTCCAGACCGATCCGCGCCGTGTGACGGCGTGCTACCTGTACCGGGAAGCCCCGGCGATCCAGCCTGAGGAGCTCGTCGGGGTCTTCGCGAACGGTCACCAGGTGCAGGTGGTATCGCGACCGGAGGCTCAGCGCGAAGGTGGAGCCGGTGGAGTGGGCTCTTAGGATGTTGACCGGCTCACTCGCGTGAGCGCAAGGCACTGTAGCTGCCTGAGCACGTACCCGCTGGCCGGCATCGCTCAATGACCCGATAGTGTCGGGAGCAGGGAGGGGCTGGTGGCGGCCCAGCACGGTACTGGGACCCTGAAGGGAGGGGAAGCATGTCGCTGGCTGGACCTGGGTCGACAACATCGTCGCTGTCGGCTCCACCCTGGGAGCCGACTCGTGGGATGCCGCGCATCGTGATCACCGACGTGAGGGCGATCTGCACTGCCCCTGACGGCATCCGGCTGGTGGTCGTTAAGGTCGAGACCAGCGAGCCGGGGCTCTACGGCCTCGGCTGTGCGACCTTCACCCAACGGCCGCTCGCCGTCGTCGCCGCGATCGAACAGTATCTCAAGCCGTTCGTCGTCGGTCGGGATCCCAACGACATCGAGGATATCTGGCAGGGTGCCTATGTCAGTTCCTACTGGCGGAGCGGTCCTGTGCTCAACAACGCGCTCTCCGGCATCGACATGGCGCTCTGGGACATCAAGGGGAAGCTGGCGAACATGCCGCTCTACCAGCTCTTCGGTGGCCGGTGCCGAAAGGCGGCGGCACTGTATGCCCATGCGAGCGGGAGGGACTTCCAGGAAGTCGAGGAAGAGGCTCGTCGCTACCTGGAGCAGGGATACCGGTACATCCGGTGCCAGGTGGCCGTTCCCGGCCAGGCGACCTACGGCGTGCGTGGCGACGCCGGGGGGCGTGAGGTCTGGGAACCGAGTGCCTACTGCCGGCTGGTGCCTCGGCTCTTCGAGTACCTGCGGAGCCGGCTGGGCGAAGAGGTGGAGCTGCTGCACGACGTCCACGAGCGGGTACCGCCGATCCAAGCGATCCAGCTCGCGAAGGATCTCGAGCCGTACCGGCTCTTCTTTTTGGAAGATCCCTTTGCGCCCGAGGACATCGAGTACTTCCGGCTCCTGCGACAGCAGGCGGCCACGCCGATCGCCATGGGCGAGCTCTTCGTCAACCAGGCTGAGTACGTGCCCTTGATCCGGGACCGGTTGATCGACTTCATCCGGGTTCACATCTCGGCGATCGGCGGGCTGAGCATGGCCCGCAAGCTGGCTGCGCTCTGCGAGTTCTTCGGCGTGCGCACAGCTTGGCACGGTCCGGGCGACGTCTCGCCGGTCGGCCACGCGGCCAACCTGCACCTGGATCTGGCCTGCTACAACTTCGGCATCCAGGAGCAGCATCTCTTCGGTGAGCGGACGCGCGAGGTCTTCCCCGGGTGCCCGGAGATCCGCGGTGGGATGCTCTGGCCGAACGACAAGCCCGGGCTTGGAGTCGACATCGACGAGAAGCTGGCTGCCAAGTATCCATTCCCGGAGCACCCGCTGCACGGCGGCTGGGCACCCGTCCGGCGCCTGGATGGAACCGTCGTCCGGCCGTGATCTAGGCGGGAACGAGCGTGCCCCCTCGCTCGCCGATCCGGCACTGCGCGATGCCGATCTGGGGCCGCGGCCGTGGCGCTAGCAGGTCACCAGTTGGTGACGGAGCCGTCGCGGCGGTACCAGTGCGGCGCCTCCCAGAACTCGAATGCGTAGCGGGCCGCTGCCTCCTCATCGAAGCTGACGCCGAGGCCGGGAGCCTCGGGGAGCGGGAAGCTGTCGCCGGAGATGGTCGGGAAGGACGGAAACAGGTCGCGCGGGTATTGCTCGGCCACCTGGCTCAAGTACTCGAGCTGGGCGAAGTTAATGATGGACGCGCACAGGTGCAGGCAGGCGGCGGTCGAGACCGGCCCCAGCGGGTTGTGGGGCATCACGTCGATATAGTGGGCCTCACACCAGCCGGCGATCTTCTTGGCCTCGGTCAGGCCGCCGACGTTGCACACATCGATGCGGGCGTAGTTCAGCAGCCCGTCCTCGATGAAGGGCAGGAACTCCCACTTGCTCGAAAACTCTTCGCCGATGGCGAAGGGGATGCGCGTCATCTCGCGGAGCTGCCGGTACGCCTTCGGGTTCTGCGCGCGGATCGGCTCTTCGAGGAACAGCAGGCCTAGGTCTTCGACCTTTTGGCAGAAGAGGGCGGCTTCGGCCACCGTGAGCCGGTGGTGGAAGTCGATGCTGAGCGCGATCCCTGGCCCGACAGCCTTGCGCACTTCCCGGATCCAGTGGGCCGCCAGCTCGATCGACTCCAGCGGCTCGTAGACCGAGCCGTGCCCACCGGTCCAGCCGGGCTCGGCCATGCCGGTGGTGAACCGCAGCGAGCGCCAGCCCTGGGCGACGGCTGCCGTGGCTCGTTCGACACATTCCGGGCCGGTGAGCGCGCCGGGCGTGGCGAAGCACTGGATGCGGTCGCGGCAGGCGCCGCCGAGGAGCTGGTAGACCGGCACGCCGAGCGCCTGGCCGAGGATGTCCCAGAGGGCGATGTCGATGGCGGAGATGACCGCTCCGAAGATCTTGCCGCCCTCGAAGTACTGGCTACGGTACAGCCGCTGCCAGATGTGCTCGATACGGCGGGGGTCCATACCGACCAGCACGCGGGCGTAGTGCTCGAGCGCGCCCTGCATGGCCAGCTCCCGTCCGGACATGCCGCCCTCACCGAGGCCAGCGATGCCGGCATCGGTCTCGATCTTGACGATGAAGACGTTGCGATGCCCGCAGCGCACCGGAAATCCCTTGACGGCAGTGATCTTCACGCTGCCACCTCCTTCACAGCTATGAGAAGAGCGGTGACC
>BEIC01000181.1 GCA_002898875.1 bacterium HR26 | reverse complement strand
GGTGGGCAGCGTCGAGATCCCCCAGGAGGCCTTCCTCGCCGTGTTGAGTCGCGGGGGCGACGGCACCCGCACACGGGAACGCGTCTCGTGAGCGCGGCCGCGGACATCAAGATCGTTGGGTTGGGGCCGGGGCGGGCGGAGCTCCTGACGCTGGAGGCCCGCGAGGCCCTGCGGGCAGAGCGAGTCTTCCTGCGCACGCGCCGGCATCCCACCGTCGACGAGCTGCCTGAAGCCAGCGCCTGGCCCTCCTTCGACGAGCTGTACGAGCGGGCTGGGACCTTCGAGGAGGTCTACCAGGGTATCGCCGAGTCGCTCCTGCGCGAGGCGGTGCGCGGGCCGCTCGTCTACGCCGTGCCAGGCCACCCGCTGGTCGGCGAGACGACGACGCGCCTCATCCTGCAGCAGGCTCCCGAGCGGGGCCTGAGCGTGCAAATCGTGCCCGGGCTGAGCTTCGTCGACGTGACCTTACCCTTGCTCGGGATCGACGCGCTGGGCGAGAACCTTCAGGTGGTGGATGCGCTGGAGCTGGTCGCCTGCGTCGAGCGCCAGCCGTTCTCCGGCGGCAGCTGGCCGCTCTCACCGCTGCGACCGGCGCTGGTCGGCCAGATCTATAGCCGGCTGATCGCTGGCGACGTCAAGCTGGCTCTGTTCCGGCTCTACCCCGAGGACTGGCCGGTGACGCTGGTCCAGGCGGCCGGGACCACCGAGGCGGCGGCCAGGCAGATCCCCCTCTACGAGCTCGACCACCAGGAGGTTGACCACCTGACCGCCGTCTACCTGCCCGCGGTGCCGGCCGAGCGGGCCCAGACGGTCGAGGCGCTGCAGCGGATCGTGGCTTGCCTGCGGGCGCCCGATGGCTGCCCCTGGGATCGAGAGCAGACCCACCGCACGCTGCTTCGCCACCTGATCGAAGAGGCCTATGAGGTCGCCGACGCCATCGAGTCTGGCGACCCCGAGGCGCTGCGCGACGAGCTAGGCGACTACCTGCTCCAGGCGCTGATGCACGCCCAGATCGCCGAGGAGACCGGTGACTTCACCCTGGAGGAGGTTGCCGGCCATGAGATCCGCAAGCTGGTGCGGCGACATCCCCACGTCTTCGGCGATGTCATGGCGGAGACGGCAGGGGCCGTCCTCGCCAACTGGGAGCGGATCAAGCAGGCGGAGCGAGCCGAGCGCGGGGAAGCCGAGGAGCACCCGCTGGGGCGTATACCGGCGGCGATGCCAGCGCTGGCACGGGCGCAGACGCTGATCCGGCGAGCGCGCCGGCACGGCTTCGAGGCAGTCCCTGCGGAGGCACTAGCCTCCTGGGGATCGCAGCTCACCAGCGGCAGCATCACCGAAGACCGGTTAGCGCTCGGGCTGGCGGCGCTCTGCGCGCTGGCTCAGGAGGCCGGCCTCGACGCCGAGCAAGCCTTGCGGCGCTGGACGCTCGCAACCGAGGCCCGGCTGCGCAGAGACAAGCCGCCTGCGGGCGATGGCTGACGTGTGGAACACTCGGTGGAGAACAGGAACAGGGACGAGGAGAGGTGACAGCATGACGGAATCCCCGACGACGGCGCGAAAGCCCGGTGCCCGGTCCTACACCACCTGCGGAGAGCTCCGGCTCGGCGATGTCGGCCGGGAGGTAACGCTGAAGGGCTGGGTGAATCGGCGTCGCGACCATGGGGGCCTGATCTTCCTCGACATACGAGACCGCTACGGCATCACCCAGGTGGTCGCCAACCCGGCGCACTCGCCCGACGCGCACGCCGTCGCCGAGCGCGTCCGCGGCGAGTACGTGCTGGCGGTGACCGGCCGCGTGGTGGCCCGGCCCGAGGGGACCGTCAATCCAGCCCTGCCCACCGGTGAGATTGAGGTGCTGGCCGAGCGGATCGAGATCCTCAACCCCTCCAAGCCGCTGCCCTTCCCGATCCACGAGGAGACCGAGGTCGACGAGTCGCTCCGGCTCGAGTTCCGGTACCTCGACCTCCGGCGCGAGCGCATGCAGCGCAACTTGATACTGCGCCACCAGGTGACGCGCTTCATCCGGCAGTACCTCGACGAGCGCGACTTCGTCGAGGTCGAGACGCCGATGCTGATCAAGAGCACGCCGGAGGGCGCGCGTGACTATGTCGTGCCCAGCCGGCTCTTCCCTGGGCACTTCTATGCGCTGCCCCAGTCACCGCAGCAGCTCAAGCAGCTCCTGATGGTCGCCGGCTTCGACCGCTACTACCAGATCGCGCGCTGCATGCGCGACGAGGACCTGCGGGCCGATCGGCAGCCGGAGTTCACCCAGCTCGACCTCGAGATGTCGTTCGTCGACGTCGAGGACGTTCTGGTCCTGATCGAAGGGCTCTACACCGAACTCTTCGAGCGGTTCTCGAGCAAGCCGATCCTCCAGAAGCCGTTCCCGCGCCTCACATTCGCCGAGGCGATGCTCCGCTACGGCAGCGACAAGCCGGATCTGCGGTTCGGCATGGAGATCGGCGACGTAACCGATATCGTCGCCGGCAGCCAGTTCTCCGTCTTCGCCCGCGCCGTCGAGGATGGCGGTGTCGTCCGCGGCCTCGTGGCTCCGGGCATGGCCGGCGCGTCGCGCCGCCAGACTGATGAGCTCACCGAACTGGCACGCGGCTTTGGCGCCCGTGGGCTGGTCTGGCTCGCTTTGCAGCAGGAGGAGGGGGCACTGAGTGCCCGCTCTCCCGTTGCCAAGTTCCTCAGCAGCGAGGAGATCCGCGGCATCGCCGCTCGGCTCGGTGGCCAGCCGGGGGATCTTCTCCTCCTTGTGGCCGACCAGGCTGACGTGGCGGCCAACGTGCTGGGCCGGCTGCGGAGCCACCTCGGCCACGAGCTGGGACTCGTCGACACCGGCGTGCATGCCTTCTGCTGGGTGGTCGATCCGCCGCTCTTCGAGTGGGACGCCGAGTCCGGCCGCTGGGAAGCCATGCACCACCCGTTCACCGCGCCGGTCGACGAGGATGTGCCCTTCCTGGAGACCGACCCGGGACGGGTGCGGGCCAAGGCATACGACCTGGTCGCCGACGGCTGGGAGCTCGGCACCGGCAGCATCCGAATTCATCGGCGAGATGTCCAGAACGCGATCTTCCGGATCATGGGCTACGATGAGGCCGAGATCGAGCGGCGCTTTGGCCACCTGCTGCGCGCCTTCGAGTACGGTGCGCCGCCCCACGGCGGCATGGCGCCGGGCTTGGACCGCACAGTCATGATCTTGGCCGGCGAAGAGAACATCCGCGAGGTCATCGCCTTCCCGAAGAACCAGCGTGCGCAGGATCTGATGTTCGGCGCACCCTCGCCGATCGACGAGCAGCAGCTCCGCGAGCTGCACATCCGCGTGGTGCTACCGGAAGAAGAGGAGTAGCAGGGGTAACAGCCTGAATTAACAGCCCCTCCCGGCGGCAGGGCGCGCCGGCGCTGTCTGCGAAGGGCACTCGGTGGCCGCGAGCTAGCCTAGGAGATATCTAGTCCGCGGGTGCGGGAGAGGCTCCGGCGTCGCTCACTCCTCGTACAGGCGCTCGCCGCGGTGCAGGCGCTGGGCGATCCGAAAGGTCTGGCTCTGCGCCCGCACCGTCGGCGCGTGCGCTGCCAAATACCGTGCCGCAGCGATCAGGATATGGATCGCCTCCTCGGTCGTTCCGCGCCACGTGACCTGGCGGACGGCGGCTTCGATCATCTGGATAGTGTGGAAGTTGCGATCCTCCCGCAGCAGAAGCCGCCCTAGCGCCGCGATCAGCTTAGCTGGGTCACCCCCGCCGGCAACGTAGCGAGCCACCAGCCGGCCGGCCTCGTCGACCTGCTGCTGCCGGTCGAGCAGCGCAGCCAGCTCGTCCAGCAGCGCCTGCGGGTCAGGGGGAGCTTCATCGACCGCCGGTAGCCGCGCAGCCGGCACGTTGAGGAACCGGTCGAGGTAGACGCTCATCGCCGCGTCGAACAGGCCGCGAAGCAGTTCCGGCGAGGGCACCCGGCGCAGCCCCTGCTCGACGGCGTTGGCGAACGTGAAGGTGTGCAGCGCCGTATCCCAGTCCCCGAACTCGTTGCTCGTCGGGAAGCGGGCGATGCGCAGCGCTGCAGCGTAGGAGACCGTGCTGGCCAACTCGACCTCGGTCGCGCCGTTCCTAAGCGCCTCCAGCAGCCCCTCGGCGATCGCACGCGGGTCGTCCCCCAGCAGCACCGGAACGAGGTCACGCGCGCCCTGCCACGTGCTACGACGCGCATGCCCGGCGCTGATCGCCGCCGGCAGGGCCGCGAACGCCTCGTCCAGGATAGCCACCAGGTCCACCGGATGACGCCACTGGTTCGACTCCTCCATCCGGTCGCCATCGGCATAGCCTGGCACCAGACTAGCGAGTACCGGCTCAGCCAGATCCCAGCCCACGGCATCCAGCGCTTCGAGCGCCTTGTTCGTGAAGTCGAGCGGGTGGCCGGTACTGACGTACCGGTGGTCGGTGATGGCCGCGAACAGCATGTCTGCCAACTGCCGGCGCTCGGCGCCAGAGTGCACAGCCGAGACGACACACCGCTCGGCCCCCTCGGCATCTCGCACCTCGATGAACCGCCGGAACCAGCGCTTGAGCGTGTCAACGTCATGCGGCCCTCCCGGCAGCGGCCGGAGTGGGAAGCGCGGCGACGAGTTGCGGGTATCGTTGGCCACCGCCGACAGCCCATGATAGAGCGCCTGGGCCCGATCTTCCGGCGCCAGGTGCGGGAGCAGATTGACCATGCAGGCGAGAATCGTGAGTCCCGGGCCCCAGCCCTCCCGGCGATACCTCACGCCGAATTCGAGACCGAGCCGGGCCGCCAAAGCTGGATCCCCAGCGCCATCCAGCATGGCAATAGCAGCCTTTGCGATCACCAGCGAGATGTTGCGCTCCAGGCCCTCGTGCAGCCGCGTGCGCTGCCGCTCCAGGGCATCAGCCGGCGGCGTCAGATCGACCCACACCTCGTCACCGCGGATCTCGACAGGATAGGTTCGAACATCGCCGGCCCAGGGATCGAACGTTCCGCCGGTTGCCAGATCAAAACGGGCATGGTGCCAGTGGCAGGTCAGGATACCGTCCTGGACTGTGCCGCGATGCAGCGGAAAACCCATGTGCGGGCAGCGATTTTCCAGGGCATAGACGCGCTCCCTCTGCACGACCAGCAGGATCGCTTGCCCATCGAGCGAAACGGCCAGGCACCCGGCCTGCCGGAGCTGGTCTAGTCGCGCTGCACGGACGTACCGGTTCGCCATCGTGCCCTCCTGCCCCGTTCTCTCCCTGGCACACGCCTGTCTCGCGCGGGCTCCTCCCTCTGAGCCTGTCATCCCTGCCGTCTAGAATCGGAAGCGACACCGCGGCACTGCAGGCTCAAGATGCACCCTTCGCTTCGGATCTGGCATCGATACTACCGCCCGCTCGTGTCTTCTGTCCCTGTCCATCTGGCCAGGTCCTGGCAGAGAACTCT
>BEIC01000180.1 GCA_002898875.1 bacterium HR26 | reverse complement strand
GCTGCCCAGCGGCTCAAGCGCATCCTCACCGGCCAGCTCGTCCCGGCGCTCGCGCTCTTCTCCGCCTTCACCTTCGCGATCATGATGTTCAATATCCCGGTGCCGGGCGGCACCACCGCCCATGCCGTCGGCGGGACACTGGCCGCTGTGGTTCTCGGCCCCTGGGCGGCGGTGATCGCCGTCTCAGTCGCGCTCATCATCCAGGCACTCTTCTTCGGCGACGGGGGCATCACGGCCATCGGAGCCAACTGCTTCATCCTGGGAGTCATCTTGCCGCTGACCGGCTATGGGGTCTACCGGCTGGTCAGCGGCCGATCCGACCCGCTGTCGCGGCGCCGGCTGCTCGCCGCTGGGATCGGGGCTTATGTCGGCATCAACCTTGCTGGCCTCCTGGTCGGGCTGGTGCTGGGCATCCAGCCTATCTTCTGGAGCGAGAACGGGCGGGCACTCTACTCGCCGTACGGTTTGAGCGAGGCGGTACCGGCTCTGTTGATCCCGCACCTGACGATCGCCGGTGCGGCTGAAGTGATCGCGACCGTCTTCGGGCTTGCCTACGTCCAGCGTGCCCATCCGGAGCTGTTGGAGCGACGAGCGGCCGCTCCGCGAGCTGCCCGATCAGCCCGGCGCTGGACACCTGTCATCATCGTCTTGCTGGCCCTGCTAAGCCCGCTCGGCCTGCTCGCCACCGGCAGCGCCTGGGGCGAGTGGGGCAGCGACGAGTTGGCCCAGCGGGTCGGCTATGTCCCGCGCGGCCTCCAGGAGCTCGAGTCGCTCTGGAGCGCGCCGCTTTCGGGCTACTCGCTCCCCTGGATGTCGGGGGGCGCGAGCTTCGCCGAGCAGGCGCTGGCTTACATCCTCTCCGCTGTCGTGGGCATCGCACTGATCTTCGCCGCCACGTTCGCCCTGCGTATCCTGCTCCGGCCACGCCAGGGCCAGCAGGCGGCCGCGGGAGGATAGGAGCCAGCAATGACCGTCTCGCCGGCCACCCGGCGCCGCAAGGCGCGTAAGAGCTTCGTCGAACGAACCATCACCGGGGTTGGGGCCGCGATCGAGCAGACCGTCTACGGCGAGGCGTACGCGCGCCAGGACGGCTTCCTTCAGCGGGTCGATCCCCGGGCCAAGCTCGGCCTCTTCGCCTCCGCGCTCCTGGTGATCGGGCTCGTCCACGACCTGGTACTGCTGGCCGGCCTTTGGCTGGCGCTCCTCGGCCTGGGGCTGGTAGCCCGCCTGCCGTTCCGTGTCATCGCGGTGCGGACGATGCTGGGCGTCCCGCTCTTCACCGGGCTGGTCGCCCTGCCCGCTCTCTTCCTGATCGATGGCCGCCCGCTCTTCACCATCGGCCCACTGGGCCCGGTGACGCTGGCCGTGACGGATCAGGCCATCCTCAGCGTCGCGACCTTCCTCCTCCGGGTAAGTGCATCGGTGACGCTGGCGGCGCTGCTGGTGCTGACCACGCGCTGGGCCGACCTGCTCAAGGCACTCCGCGTCTTCCGGGTGCCAGATGTCTTCATCGTCGTTCTGGGCATGACGTACCGGTACATCTTTCTGGTGCTCCGCCTAACTGAAAACCTCTTCCTCGGCCGCGCCAGCCGCACGGTCGGCACGACGTCGCCTGGCGAGCAGCGTCGCTGGGTCGGCGCCAGCATGGGCACGCTGATGAGCCGGAGCCTGAAGCTGAGCAACGACGTCTACGCCGCGATGGTCGCCCGCGGCTTCAGCGGGGATGTGCGGACACTGACGACGTTTCGCATGCGCGATGAGGACTGGCTATTCGTCTCGCTGGGCATTGCGCTGCTGGGGCTGGCCTGGCTGGTGGATCTGAGCCGGTAATGGAGCAAAGCGAACTGGTCTTCCGGCTGGAAGGCGTCTCGTACTGCTATCACGGTCGCCACCCCGCGCTCGATCAGGTGGATCTGGTGGTCGAGCCGGGAGAGCAGCTCGTCATCCTGGGCGCCAACGGCAGCGGCAAGTCGACCCTGCTCAAGGTCCTCGACGGCCTCTATCGCCCGACGAGCGGTCGCATCTGGGCCTTCGGCGAGGAGATCACGGATGTCGCCGACGACCCGGAGCGGGCCCGCTGGCTTCACCGCCGCGTTGGCCTGGTCTTCCAGGAACCCGACGTCCAGCTCTTCTCGCCCACCGTCTACGACGACGTCGCCTTCGGCCCGCTCCAGCTCGGCTGGCCGGAAGAGCAGGTACGCGAGCACGTGGAGCACGCGCTCCGCGCGATGGAGGTGTCCCACCTGGCTGACCGCGCACCCTACGAGCTGAGCGGGGGCGAGAAGAAGCGGGTTGCGATCGCGACCGTCCTGGCGATGGATCCCGAGGTCATCCTGCTCGACGAGCCGACCGCCAACCTCGATCCTCGCACGCGGACGGCGCTGGTACACCTGATCCGCGGCATGCGCGACCTGGGCAAGACCGTGATCCTGACGACCCACGAGCTCGACATCGTGCCGATCCTCGCCACCCGCGTCGTGGTGTTCGGGGATCAGGAGCGCCGGCCGGTCGCCTCGGGGCATCCCGACGAGATCCTGGGCGACGTCGACTTGCTCGTGCGAACCAACCTGATCCACGAGCACCTGCACTGGCACGGCCAGCTCGCCCACGCGCATCCGCATGCCCACGACGGCGAGCACCTGCACGAGCATCGCTGAGGCTGCCCGTTCCAGCGTCCCGGAGGTGGTGAGCGAGAGAGACCGGGTCGTGAGCTGAGCCGCCGACCCCGAAACGACGAAGCCCCGGAGGTGAACCCTCCGGGGCTTGTCGGTTTGTTTGCTCGCTTCGAGCTCGATCGCGCTTAGGCCGCGCTGGCGAGCTGGCGCAGGTCCGAGTTGCGGAGCTTCGCCAGCGCCTCCTTCTCGATCTGGCGCACCCGCTCGCGGCTGATCCCGTAGTGATCCGCGATCTCGGCCAGCGTGCGCGGCTGCTCGCCGGCCAGACCGAACCGGAGCATCAGGACACCGCGCTCGCGCTCGGTGAGCTGATCCAGGCTGCGCCGGATCTGCTCCCGGATCGCGTTCGTCAGCGCCTCGTCGACGACCTCCTCGCTGCGCGGGTCCGGCAGCAGGTCGCCGATCGTGCTCTCACCGTCCTCGCCGATCGGCTTGTCCAGCGACGAGGTCCGCGGGATGGACGAGCGCGCCTGCTCGATCCGGCTGACCTCGATGCCCAGCAGCTCAGCTAGCTCCTCGTTGGTCGCCGGCCGGCCCTTGGCCTGCTCGATCTGCGCCTCGGCACGCCGGATCTTGGCGATCAGGTCATGCATGTGGACCGGAACTCGGATGGTCCGGCTCAGGTTCGCCACCGCCCGCCCGATCGCCTGCCGGATCCAGAAGGTGGCGTAGGTGCTGAAGCGATAGCCCAGCTCCGGGTCGTACCGCTCGACCGCAGTCATCAGGCCGATGTTCCCCTCCTGGATCAGGTCGATCAGCGGGAGTTCGCTCGAGCGGTAGCGCTTGGCGATCGACACCACCAGCCGCAGGTTGTGGCGAATCAGCTTCTCGCGCGCCTCCTGGCCCTTGCGAACCAGCTCCCGCAGCTCCGGCGTGTCCTCGCCGGCCTCCATGCGCTTGCGCGCCTCGAGGCCCGCCCTGACCGCCCGCGAGTACTCGATCTCCTCGGCGTGCGTCAGCAGCCGGTGCCCGCCAACCTCACGGAAGTAGCGGTACACGGCGTCGTTGGCGGCCTGATCGATGAGATCGGCCGACTCCTCGACCTCGTCGATCTCGTCAACCTCGGCCTCCTGCACCAGCTGCTCGAGCTCGAGAAGCTCCTGAATCTCTCGCTCCGTCATCGGTGCCGTCTTACCTCCACTGCTGTCCGTACACCTTGTTCGGACAGACTACGTCGTCGTTTCGAAACCTTCGTATTCTAGCACGTCTCTGACGATTTGTCAACTGTGCAAAGGATCACGATCACGAGCCTGTCCGTCTCCCATTCCCGTTCATCTGTTATACGTTCGCATCTCCACTTCAGTTCCACTCCCCGCGGCCCATCACGCGGTGACCCACGGGAGCTTCACTATTATGTCAATAATACCAGGCCTTCCCTCCCGGTCCACCTACCCATACACTAAACCGCCCCCCATGTCCACGCTTACACCCAGCGGTCCTGATCGCTCCCCTGACCACGGTCACCCTCCGCCTATGGCAGGCGCTGGAACCAGCGCAGGCTTAGCAGCCCTCCAGCAATCATGAACAGGGCCCCCACTCCCGAGACCAGAGCTGTGATCTCGGTCCGCTCCTCTACCCAGCGCACCTGCGAGCCGAGGCCGGCATAGATCTGCTCCAGCTCGGCCGTCTCCGCTGCGTAGAAATACCGGCCGCCGGTCGTCTCGGCGATCCGCCGCAGCGTCGCTTCATCGAGCCCCACCTCGGTCCGACCATCGAGCAGGATCCGCCGCCCCCGCTCGCCGATGCCGACCGTCTGGACCGTCACCCCGAGTTGCCTGGCCCGCTCAGCGGCCAGGGCCGGCGGCATGCCCTCGCGCGATTCCCCGTCGGACAGCAAGATGATCACGGCCGGGGGCAGTGGCTCGCCACCGCGCTCCCCGGCCTTCGGCTCCAGGAGGTCCAGCGCGCGATCCAGCCCATCGCCGATGGCCGTCCCGCCGTCGGCGCGAAGGGTCGCCAGCGCCTCACGCACCCCCTCGCGATCGCACGTGAGCGGTACCAGGACACTGGCGTTCGAGTTGAACGTCACGACGCCTACCTGGGCTTGCTCCGGCAGGCTGTCGAGCAGCGACTCGGCGGCCTGCGTCGCCGCGGCCAGGCGGTTCGGCCGGAGATCGTTGGCACGCATCGAGCCCGAGACATCGAGCACTATCACCACCCTCGCCTGGTCCTGCGGCAGAGCGATCACCGCCGTCGGCCGCGCTAGGCTCAGCAGGAGTGCCGTGAGTCCCAGCAGGAACAACAGCGGCGGCACGTGGCGTCGCCAGCCGGGCCGGGGCCCGGCCACCGCGGCGAGCAAGGCCAGGTTGGTGAAGCGCAGCGCGTACGCCTGCCGCCGGCGCTGGGCCAGGATGTAGGCCAGCAGCAGAAGCGGCACCAGCGCCAGGCTGGCGAGGAGATACGGCCACTGGAACGTCATCGCTCTCCTCCGTGTCCGTGCGCGCCGCTCGCCGTCATCCCCCACCTCAATGCCTATCAGAGGCACGATCCGGCTGCGGTGACTGCCCAGCAGCGGATGCCGGCAACTTCCCTCCCTGTCCGGAGCCGGCGCCATCTCCAGCAGGCTGTACCGTCGCCGCAATGCCAGCAAACCGCCCCCCTGCCGCGCTGGAGCCGCGCGCCGTCCGCCGCTGGCGCCGCAGTTCCAGGAAGCGCCGCAACCGCGGCAGCAGGGCCTCAGCGGTGTCGAGCTCGAGCAGGTCGACGCCACAGGCCCGCAGCTCATCGCGCAGCCGCCTCGCCTGCTCCTGGGCCGCCGCCCGAAA
>BEIC01000179.1 GCA_002898875.1 bacterium HR26 | reverse complement strand
AAGAGAGCCTGTTTGTTGGGGAAGTGGAAGTAGAGCCCACCCTTGGAGGTCTCCGCCTCGACGGCGATCTCGTCCATGGCGGCATCGCGGTACCCACGCTGGGCGAAGACGGCGAGCGCCGCTTCCAGGATGCGCTCGCGGCGGGCGATCGCGCGGAGCTGCTCGCGGACCATCGGGCCGGCCCTCCTCCGGTCAAAATCCGACCGACGCGTCGGTCGGATTTTCAGGATAGCACGCTCCCGCCCGGCGAGCCAGGGGCAGGCCAGCCTTTCAGCCTGGCCGATTGTTACCGCGCTCAGGCGACTGCTCCCAGGTCGACGGGGTACCGCTCTCCCTGCTCCCCCCGAGCGTCCGGACGGCGCGGTCGGGGTAGTCGGTGATGATCCCGTCCACACCCAGCGCCGCCAGCTCGGCAATCCGCTCCACGCTGTTCACCGTCCAGACGTTGACCGTGATGCCCAGCCGATGGGCTTGCTCGATGAGGCTCGCCGCATCGGTGCCGAGCGCGGCGTCCGCAGGGTGCAGCGCCGTCAAGCCGGCCTCTCGCACGCGCTCGAGCTGGCGAAGCAGGGGATCGAACGGCAGCGTGCACAGCCCGGTTCGCAGCTCCGGTACCATCTGGCGCAGCTCGCGTAGCACCGCCATGTCGAACGATGAGACGAGCAGCCGCTCGACGAGGGCCGGCTCCCGGCGACAGCGCGCGGCGAGACACGCTGCTATCCGATGCCCCTCTGCCGTTCGTCCATCGCCGGGAGGCGACTTGACCTCGAGGTTGAGCTCGATGTGGGGCGGCAGGCTCGCCAAAACCTCGTCCAATGTGGGGATGCGTAACCCGAGACCACGAAAGAGGTAATGCTGGCCATCGAGCGAGTACCGGTACCCGGCATCGAGACGACGCAGATCATCGAGGTCGAGCTCGTGCACCTGGCCGTGACCGTTGGTTGTGCGAGCGACATCGGGATCGTGACACACGACGAGGTGGCCGTCCCGAGAGCAGCGCACATCCAGCTCGATCATGTCGGCGCCCATTTCCACCGCGAGGTGGAAAGCGAGCAGTGTGTTCTCCGGTGCGACGCCCGAGGCCCCACGGTGAGCGATGACCAGTGGACGCCTTCTCGCGCCCGATCCCCGTGCTGGCTCGCCGTTCATGCTCCACCGCTCTTCCTTGATCAGAGATGTCGCTGGCTTCCAGGCCGAGTCTCGCACTCATGCCCCGCTGTTCGTGAACATCCGATGAAATGCCCTTCAGTGGGCCCTGAGCTTCATATCTTCGCAAGAGATCGATCACCCTCTCCCAGTAGAGTGCGCGCCGGGAGGTGATCGGATGGTGCAGAGCCGGCGAGAAACGGCGAGCAGGTGGACGCTAGCCACGGCCACCGAGCGGCGGATAGCACTGCGCCGGCCAGCGTTGGGCGATTGGGGCCTCTTCCTCCTGCTCGCCGGGCCGAATCTGATCCTCTTCGCGGCCTTCACCTACTGGCCCCTGATCTACAACGTCTACCTCAGCCTGACGAGCTGGGACATGATCGCTCCAGTGAAAGATTTTGTCGGGCTGGCGAACTACCGCTACCTCGCGAGCGACCGTGAGTTCCGTCGCGTCCTGCTCAACACCGTCGTCTTCACGCTCGGCACGGTCGGTGGGACGACGATCCTCGGCCTGCTCCTGGCCCTGCTGCTGAACTGGCCACTCCGTGGGCGAACGTGGGCTCGCGGCGTGATCTTCGCGCCCGTGCTCCTGAGCGGTGCGGCCATCAGCGTCTTTTGGATCAACATGCTCAACCCACGGTTCGGGCTGCTGGCGGAGCTCCTGGGCTGGTTTTCGCTCTCTTCGCCCAACTGGCTCAACCATCCGATCTGGGCGATGGTCGCCGTGATTATGGTCTATGTCTGGAAGAACGTCGGCTTCAGCATGGTGATCTATCTGGCCGGGTTGCAGGCGATCCCGGCCGAACTCTACGAGGCCGCCCGGGTCGACGGCGCTGGTCACCTGGAGACCTTCCGATGGGTGACGCTGCCGCAGCTCGGGCCGGTCACGCTCTTCCTCCTGGTCGTCTCGATGATCAGCTCATTCCAGGCGTTCGACATCATCAAGGTCATGACCGATGGCGGCCCGGTGAACGCGACCACGACACTCCTCTTCTACATCTACGAGCAGGGGTTCGTCGCGTTCAACGCCGGCCGCGCCGCTGCCGCCTCGGTCTTCCTCTTCCTCGCGATGCTGGTGGTCACGGCGATCCAGCTCCGGCTGGGAGAGCGGAGGGTGCACTATGGCTGAGCGGCTGCTCCGGCGGCTGGCTCACGTGCCGCTGTACCTGTTGCTTGCGCTCGCCGTCGTCGTGATGGGCGTTCCTTTCTATTGGGTCGTCACCGGCGCGCTCAAGACGAACCAGGAGATCTACACGTTCCCACCGGTCTGGATTCCACCGAACCCGCGCTGGGAGAACTTCGTCGAGGCCTGGGATGCCGCACCGTTCGGCCGCTTCTATCTCAATAGCATCGTGACCACGCTCGCTGGCTCCGGCCTGGAACTGCTGCTCGCTCTCACCTCCGCCTATGCGCTCGTCTTCCTGCGCGTGCGAGTCGCCGGAGCCGCGTTCCTTCTCATCCTGGCGGCGCTGCTGGTACCTTCTCAGGTGACGCTACTTCCGAACTACCTGACGGTCGCTCGCCTCGATTGGATCAACACCTATCAGGGGATCATCGTTCCGGGGGCATCGGTCGCCTTCGGCACGTTCCTCTTCCGCCAGCACTTCCGCACGCTCAGCCGCGAGATCCTCGATGCGGCGGTCATCGATGGGTGCGGGCACCTGCGCCTGCTCTGGCAGGTGGTCGTTCCGCTCTCACAACCCGTCATGGTCACCTTCATCCTGATCTCGATGGTCAGCAAGTGGAACGAGTTCCTCTGGCCGCTCGTGGTCACCAACAGCCTCGACATGCGCACGCTCCCGATCGGCATCGCCTACCTCTACAGCGTGGAGGGCGTCATGAACTGGGGCCCGATCCTGGCCGGCACGCTCTTCGTGATCCTGCCGATGCTGGTGATTTACCTACTCGCCCAACGCTGGATCGTGAGCGGGATCGCGAGCGGCGCTGTCAAGGGGTGAACGAGAGCGGTGGTGTGAGGCACGAGCGCAGAAGAGCGATCGCGGAGGAAAGGAGCAAGAGACCGATGGCACGGAGTCTCTCACGGCGGGCATTTCTTACCGGGCTGGTCACGTGGGCAGGTACGGCGGCGCTGCTCAGCTCCTGTCGCTCGGGGGAGAATGAGACACCCGGCGACCAGGGGCCAGCGAGCGGCACACGTTCTTCGCCAACTCTCCCAGCAACCACCGGCACGCCAGCGGTCGTCTCCTCGACCGGCTCCCGGGTCAGGGTAGTCTACTGGGGCTCATTCAGCGGCGCCCTGGGCGAGGCCGAGCAGGCCGTAGTGCAGCGATTCAACGAGTCGCAGGATGACGTCGAGCTGGAATACCAGTTCCAGGGTAGCTACGAGGAAACGGCTCAGAAGCTGGCACAAGCCGTCGCCGCTCGCCAGACGCCTGACGTCGTGCTGCTCTCCGATGTCTGGTGGTTCAAGTTCTACCTCAACGGCGTCATCGCCCCGCTCGACGACTTCTTCCAGGCCAGGCAGATCGACCTTGCAGACTATGTCGACCCGCTGATCAACGAGGGGATCCGTGAGGGGTCTGTCTACTGGGTACCGTTCGCTCGCTCAACGCCGCTGTTCTACTACAACAAGGAAGCCTGGAGCGAGGCCGGCCTCCCCGACCGCGGCCCGCGGACGTGGGACGAGTTCCGGCAATGGGTGCCTGAGCTGGTCAGGAGCGACGGCGGCACCACCACCCGCTACGCCTTTGCGCACCCGAATGCCGCCTCCTATATCGCCTGGCTGTTCCAGGGCGTTATCTGGCAGTTCGGAGGCCGCTACTCCGATCCCGACTTCACGATTCGGCTCGCCGAGCCGGCCGGTGTGGAAGCGGGCCAGTTCTACCGGAGCACCGTCGCCGAGGGCTGGGCCGTCGCTTCTCAGGATCCAAACGCCGACTTCGTGAACGGGCTCACGGCCGCGATGATGGCCTCCACCGCCTCGCTCGGCGGCTTGAGCAGATCCGCACCGTTCGAGGTCGGGACGGCCTTCCTGCCCGAAGGCCCGGCAGGATTCGGCTGCTGCACCGGTGGTTCCGGACTGGCAATCCTCGCCGACAAGCCACGAGAGATCCAGGAGGCAGCGTTCAACTACCTGGCCTTCGCGACCTCGACCGAGACAACCATCTTCTGGTCGCAGAGCACTGGATACATGCCGGTCCGGAAGTCGGCGGTAGAAAGCGAGGAGATGAAACGGTTCTACGAGGAGAACCCCAACTTCCGCACCGCAGTCGAGCAATTGCCCAAGACCCGGCCACAGGATGCGGCTCGGGTGTTTATCCCGAACGGCGACCAGATCATCGGCAAGGGTTTGGAGCGCGTCACGATCAACCAGGAAGAGCCGCAGGTCGTCTTTGCGGAGGTCGCTCAGACCCTCGAAAGTGAAGCCCAGCCTGTACTGGCCCAGCTCGCACAGCGCGAGCGGTAACCGGGCCGAGACGGCGCTGGCTGCCGCGTCGCGGTACTGCGGCCCAGCAGCCGGTTCAGGCCCAGACGATCGATTCGATCAAGCCCTCGGGAGAGTAGCGGAGGGAGCCGAGTTTGACCGGCTCGCGCCCGTCCGGATCCCGGCGCGCGTCCTCGAGCAGGAGCGGCAGCACGAGCCGGGCATTGTCCACCAGATCGAGCCGCTCCAGCTCGTCGGGCCGGACCCAGCGCAGTTCCCCCTCCGGCGACGCTTGCGGGAGATTCTCGGGCACTTCATCACCGGCCAGCTCGCCGGTGAAGTAGAGCAGGAGGGTGAGCGGTCCCCCCGGCCGGGCGTGAAGCAGCGCCCGGCGCAGCGCCAGGTTGCGTACCTGCTCCGCCCGAAGCCCCGCCTCTTCGCCCAGCTCGCGCAGCGCCGCCGCCCGCAGGCGCTCCAGCTCGTGCGGCTCGACGCGCCCGCCCAGCCCCGTCCACCGGCCAGGGAAGCGCTCCCGATGCTCGGCCCGGCGCAGGAGCAGGCAGTGTTCTCCCCGCACGAGGAGAACGAGCGTGTAAGCAGCCAGGCTATCCGGGCGCTCGGCCTCGCTCATGCCGCGACCGCTCCGATGGCTTCGGTCGCCGCTCTGGGAAGAGCGGGGGCATTCCCCCACGCCGGCCCATATGGCCGGCACGCTCCCGATACGCGGCTGCATTGTAGAGCACAGCCTGCTGCCCCGGCGGGGACGCCAGCACCGACGATTCGACGGGCGACACGCCGCACTCCTGCCGTCGCGGCGTCTCAATGGATCGCCGTGGCCACTGAGACCGGCAAAGTGCTCGCAATTGGCAAAGGCACACCTTCCCACCGGCGGCCCACGCGGCCGAGCGCGGCGATTCGTTGCTTACGCCGAGGGCGGAAGCA
>BEIC01000178.1 GCA_002898875.1 bacterium HR26 | reverse complement strand
CCCAATCGTGCCGCCGACCACGGCGGCATCGGCGGCGCCGGGCCGTCGGCGATGATCTCTCCTGGCGGTCGGCGGGGAATGCTGCCCGGGCCGACCGGAAGAACACCTGCGGGCAATGCCTATCCACTGCATTGCCCGCAGCTTCATGCTGGGGTGCCACCGATCATCGGCCCCAGGGCTGCTCGGGCCCGGCCGTGTCCTGGTCGCTTCCACGAGGTCTCTCGACTGCAGTCACCCTGATCGGGTGGTAGACTGGTGGGCGCAGCGGCCTGCCGTCGAGCCCGCTGGCTAGCACGTCGCGCACCGGGCTCCTCGCCTCGACGCGAGCTGACAATGAGGAGTGGGTCGAATGAAGTCGGGCCTGAGCAGCCGTGGGGAGACGGTCGACACCGCAACCCTTCGGGAACTGGCGCAGGAGCTGCGCTGGCGGCTCGAGGGCGAGGTACGGTTCGACCTCTACAGCCGCATGCTCTACAGCACCGATGCCTCCAATTACCAGATCGAGCCGCTCGGCGTGGTGATCCCCAAGAACTACGACGATGTCCGCTGGACGATCGAGCTCGCGGCCAAGTACCAGACCCCGATCCTGCCGCGCGGCGGCGGCAGCAGCCTCGCCGGCCAGGCCGTCGGGCGTGCCCTCGTCATCGACACCTCCAAGTACCTTAACCAGCTCCTCGAGGTAGACCCGGTCGCTCGGGTCGCCCGTGTCCAGCCGGGGATCGTGGTCAACCAGCTCAACGCCAAGCTGCGCAAGTACGGCCTGATGTTCGGCCCGGATCCCGCCAGCGCCGACCGCGCCACCATCGGTGGGGCCATCGGCAACAACGCCTCGGGATCGCACTCGATCCTCTACGGCATGACTGCTGACCACGTCCTCGCGGCGCACACCATCCTCTCGGACGGGACCGAGCTCATTTTCCAGGCGCTCAGACCGGACGAGGTGGCCGCCCGCGCGCAGCTCTCAACCCGCGAGGGCCAGCTCTACCGTGATCTCCTCGCCCTCCGCGACCGCTACGCCGAGGCGATCGAGCGCGAGTACCCCCGCCACTGGCGCCGAGCCAGCGGCTATGGCCTCAAGGAGCTGCTCCGAGAGGACTTCAACGTCGCGCGGCTGCTGGCCAGCTCCGAGGGCACGCTCGCCTTCGGCCTGGAGTACACGTTGAACCTGGTGCCTCGCCCGACTCGCACCGCGCTGGTGCTGCTCCAGTTCGACGACCTGGTGCGGTCGATGGAGGCGGTGCCGCTCATCCTCGAGTGTGAACCGTCGGCGGTTGAGCTCATGGACGGTTTGCTCATCTCGCTCACCCGGAAGCAGCCGGGCTTCGCGTCCCAGATCGCCTTCATTCAGGGCGAGCCACAGGCCATCTTGACGGTCGAGTTCTATGGCGAGACCGAGGCGGAGCTCGCGGCGAAGGTCGAGCGGCTGCAGCGGCACTTGACCCGCCACGGCGTCGTCCAGAATCCGATCCCAATCTTCGACCCGGCGCGCCAGGCTGACGTCTGGTCGGTGCGAAAGGCTGGGCAAGGGCTCTTGATGAGCATGCGCGGCGATGCCAAGCCGATCGCATGCATCGAAGATGTCTCGGTGCCGGTCGAGCACCTGGCCGAGTACGTGCGTGAGATCCTACGGCTGGTCGCCGAGAACGGCACAACCGCGGCGTTCTACGCACACGCCAGCGCCGGCTGCCTGCACGTGCGGCCGCTGGTCAACCTCAAGACGGCCGATGGCGTGCGTACGATGCGGGCGTTGACCGAGGGGGCGCTCGAGCTGGCCGTCCGCTTCGGCGGCGTGATGAGCGGCGAGCACGGCGACGGCCTGGCGCGCGGCGAGCTAAACGAGCGACTTTTCGGGCCCACACTATACCGGTGCATGAAGGAGCTGAAGGCGATCTTCGACCCGGCCGGGTTGATGAACCCGGGCAAGATCGTCGATTGCCCGCCGTTGGATCAGAACCTGCGCTATGGTCCGGACTACCGCACAGTGAATATCAAGACCCATCTGAGCTTCGAGCGCGAGGGTGGCTTCGCGCGTGCGATCGAGATGTGCAACGGGGCCGGGGTCTGCCGCAAGCTGGGTGCCGGGACGATGTGCCCGTCCTACATGGCCACGCGCGACGAGCGGGACACCACGCGGGCACGGGCTAACGCGCTGCGAGCGGCGCTCGCCGGCCGGGTGCTCCAACCCGGGCACTTTACCGACCCCCGCACCTACGAGGTGCTCGACCTCTGCCTCGCCTGCAAGGCGTGCAAGACCGAGTGTCCGTCCAGCGTGGACATGGCCAAGATCAAGACGGAGTTCCTGGCACACTACTATCGCGCGCACGGCACGCCGCTGCGCGCTCGGGCGTTCGGCAATATCCATCTGATCAACAAGCTCGGCTCGCGGGTCGCGCCGTTCGCCAACTTGGCAGCCCGCAGCCCGCTCGGCCGGCTGGGCAAGCGGGCGCTCGGCGTGCATCCCGAGCGCGATCTGCCGCGCTTCGCGCGGGTGCCGTTCGACCGCTGGTTCCGCGAGCGGTCCGGCCCGCGCGGGGACGGGGTGCGCGGCCCAGTGGTCTACTTTCACGACACGTTCACGACCTACAACTACCCGGAGATCGGCCGCGCGGCGGTTGAGGTGCTCGAAGCCGCGGGCTACAGTGTGACCATCGTCGAGCGGCGCGCCTGCTGCGGCCGGCCCATGCTGTCCAAGGGCCTGGTCCAGAGCGCTCGCCGGCTGGCGCGGGCCAACATCGAGCTGCTGGCGCCGTACGCCCGGGCCGGCATCCCGATCGTCGGCACCGAGCCGAGCTGTATCCTGACCCTGCGCGACGAGTACCTGGATCTCCTACCCGGCCACCCCGACACCGCGGTGGTGGCCCAGAACAGCTTCATGATCGACGAGTTCCTGGCCAGGCAGCTCGAGCGGGGCGAGCTGTCGCTGCCCTGGCGGGCGGAGCCGGGGCCGAAGGTGCTCTTCCACGGGCACTGCCACCAGAAGGCGCTGATCGGCGTCAAGCCGTCGCTGGCGGTTCTGAAGGCGGCGGGCTGTACCGTCGAGGAGAGCGGCGCCGGCTGCTGCGGCATGGCCGGCTCCTTCGGCTACGAGGTCGAGCACTACGAGATCTCGCGCAAGATCGGGGCCGAGCGACTCTTTCCTAAGGTAGAGGAACAGCCACCGGACGCCCTCATCGCGGTGGCCGGCGTCTCCTGCCGGGAGCAGATCGGTCACTTTACCGGCCGCCGGCCGCTCCACCTGGTCGAGGTGCTGGCCGCCCGCCTGGCCCCGGCGGCGCGCCCCGCTGAGGAGGCGGTGAAAGCCGCGGCCGATTGAGATCGGTGGTGAGCCATGCCAACGCGCCCATCCTCCAAGTCGAGACCAACAGTGCCGGAGCAAATCATCCGGGCTTTGCTCCATCAGACGGTCATGCCCGATCGCTCCGACGCGCGGTTGGCCCGGCCGGAGACGGCGATCGACCTCCGGGCGGCGCTCGGAGCCCGGCGCGAGCTGGGCCAGGACTACGAGGAGCTAATTGTCGAGCGTTTCCTGGAGCAGGTCGAGCGCACGATCGACGCGCGCGTCGAGCAGCGGCTGGCCGAGTACGAGCGGCGGCGACGGCGGGTGGCGTGGATCACGACGCCCCGGCTGATCCTGCTGCTGGCCTTCGCCATCCCGCTGACCGCGATCGGCGGTTCGACCGCCGGCTTGCCCGGGATCCTGGCAGCCTGGGCGGGCGTGCTGGTACTCCACTTCCTGAGCTGGCGGCGCTGAGCGGGCCTCAGCCGCCGTAGAGGCGCTCGCGGACGGCCAGCACCTCGCCGCGGAGCTGGCCGTCGTGCTGGAGCTGCTGCTCGATCTTCTCGATCCCGTGCAGCACTGTCGTGTGGTCGCGCCCGCCGAGCCGCTGGCCGATCTCGACGAGCGAGAGCCCGAGTTCCTCCCGCATCAGATACATCGCCACCTGCCGGGGCACGACCACATCACGCCGCCGCCCTGGCCCCACGAGCTCGGGCACCGAGACCCGGTAGTGCTGGCTGACCGCGTCGATGACCGCCTCGGGGGTGAGCTGCTGCCGGCGCGCCTCGGCGTGGGCGTCGGTGAGCGCCTCGACGGCGAGGTCGAGCGTGATCGACCGGTGGTAGAGCTGGGCCAACGCCACGATCCGGTTGAGCGCGCCCTCCAGCTCCCGGATGTTGCTCTCGATCTTGCGGGCCACGTACTCGAGAACATCGTCCGGCACGCGCACGCCCAGCTCGCGGCCCTTCTCGGCCAGGATCGCCTGGCGAGTCTCCAGGTCGGGCGGCTGGATATCGGCCAGCAGCCCACCCTCGAAGCGCGAGCGCAGGCGATCGGCCAGGTTATGGATGGCCTTGGGCGGCCGGTCGCTGGAGATGACGATCTGCTTGCCGGCCTGGTAGAGCGCGTTGAAGGTGTGAAAGAACTCCTCCTGGGTGCTCTCCTTGCCGGCGATGAACTGGATGTCGTCGACCATCAGGATGTCGATCGTCCGGTAGCGATTGCGGAACTCATCGGTGCGCTGCTGGCGAATGGCGTGGATCAGGTCATTGGTGAAGGTCTCGGAGGAGACGTAGCGCACCTTGAGCTGCGGGCGCCGGGCGAGCGCCCGGTGGCCGATGGCGTGCAGCAGGTGCGTCTTACCCAACCCAACGCCGCCGTAGATGAAGAGGGGGTTGAACTTGTCGGCCGGACGGTCGGCGACGGCCATGGCCGCCGCGTGGGCGAGGCGGTTACTCGCGCCCACCACGAACTTCTCAAAAGTGTAGCGCGGGTTCAGGCCGTGTTCCGGGGTGACTGTGAGCTCGAGCTGGCGAGACGGTGGTGCCGGTGGAGGCTCGAGCTCGGCCACGGCGCTCCGCCGGGCCTGGCGTCGCGGGGCGGGCTGGAGCGCTGGCCGGTCACTGTTGAGCACCGCAAACTGAACGGCTACCGGCCGTCCGGTGATCAGCGAGAGCGTCTCCTGGATAGGGACAGCGAACTTGCTGCGCAACTGCTCGACGGCGAAGCTGTTGGGCGCGCCGATGGTCGCGCAGTCGCCCTCGAAGGAGATCAGCTCCGTGTTCCGAAGCCAGGTCTCGTAGTTGGCGCGGGAAACCCGCGTCTCCAGATCGCTGAGCGCGACTTGCCAGATCTGCTTTGCCTGCATCGCCGGTCCTCCGCGGCCGCCCGGCCATCTCACGGATGTGTACGTACATATCCGTATCGGTGATCGTAGCACGTGACCATTTTGACGGCAAGATGTGCCTGGTCGGCACGCGGAAAACGCAGAGCCGGGCCGAAATGACCCGGCTCGTGCGCGGGAAGGGGAGGGGTGGAGCGGTTCTCGCTCCTGCTGGAGGACTGGACGGAGCCCGGATTCACCGGTCTCCATCCATATATACGTCGGCGGGGCGGCGATGGTTCCCACCGGAAAGTGAATGTCGCTTCGACGCCATCTGCCCTGGTGTCAGCTCGCTGGGGAGAATCGTTGCCGTGGAGGCAACGGC
>BEIC01000177.1 GCA_002898875.1 bacterium HR26 | reverse complement strand
CGCGCGGAGCACGATCGCTTCCACCTGCGGTGGAAGCTCTGGATTGTACTGGCGCGGCGGTGGCGGTGGCGCGTTGACGTGCTGCATCGCCAGGCCGATCGGGTTGTCAGCGTCGAAGGGGAGACGGCCTGTCAGCATCTCGTAGAGGACAACACCCAGTGAATAGATGTCCGAAGCCGGGGTGGCCGATTCTCCTCGCGCCTGCTCAGGAGACACATAGTGCACCGTGCCCATGCCGATGCCGGCTTCCGTCAGGCTGGCATCGGTGAGCCCCTTGGCGATGCCGAAATCGGTGACCTTGACCGTGCCCTGCTCGTCCACCAGGATGTTCTGGGGCTTGATGTCGCGATGGACGAGGCCATGCCGGTGGGCGTAGTCGAGCGCGGCAGCGACCTGGCTGACGACGTAGGCGGCGTCCTCGACTCGGAACGGTGCCTGGCGCAGGATCAAGTGCTTGAGCGTCTGCCCGCGCACGTACTCCATGACGATGTAGTGGACCCCGTTGTCATGGCCTACGTCGTAGACGTTGACGATGTTCGGATGGGCGAGGCGCGCGGCCGACTGGGCCTCACGCTCGAAGCGTCGCAGGAAGTTCGCGTCGCTCCCGTACTGCCCACGCAGGATCTTGACCGCCACGGGCCGGTTGAGGGCGAGGTCGTAGCCGCGGTAGACCACAGCCATGCCTCCCTCGCCGATCAGTTCCTCGAGGCGGTATCGTCCGTTGAGGACTTTCGTCTGCACCCGCGCGTGGCCTCTCCCGCTGGCTCACCGCCCGGCGCCGGATTTGATCCCCTCCCTGGCCCGTCCGACAGCCGGCTCGATCCGAGGTTATCGTACTATGCCCGCTGGGATCGAACCCAGCCGCCACCGGAAGACGGCTCGAGGAGAAGACTGCTCGAAATGGGCGGCGCGGAGCGGTTCCCCCGTGCACCATGCATTGTACCGCCTTCCCTTCCGCGTGTCCTTCGCCCCAGCGGGCGGGAATACTCGTGCGCGTACCGGCGTTGGCGGAGGTGCTGGAGCGTGCAGCGGCCTCCGGCCCAGTGCTGCCCCGTAGCCGCCTTTACTCTCTTGAACTACACGACGCAGTCTCGACGCATCTGGCATTATTGAGGCCGGTACGGTGGGTGGAGATCATGGGATCGCGGACGCATTGCCTCAAGGGTGAGCAACTCATCGAGCGCATCGGCCGGACGCCGTTGCTTCGCCTGGAGCGATTGCCGGCGCAGTTCGAGGTAGGCCCGGAGGTGCAGATCCTGGCCAAGGCCGAGTGGTTCAACCCAGGCGGCTCGGTCAAAGACCGCGCCGCACTCCGGATCATCGAGGACGCCCAGCGAGATGGACGCCTGCGCCCGGGGATGACGCTGCTCGATGCGACGTCTGGTAACACCGGCATCGCCTACGCGATGATCGGCGCGGCCTGGGGTTTCCCGGTCACGCTGGTCGTCCCGGCGAGCATCGGTGAGGAGCGGCGCCGCATCCTGCTCGCCTACGGCGCGAACCTGATCTTCAGCGATCCCTACGAAGGTACCGACGGCGCGATCCGGCTGGCGCGCGAGCTGGCCGCCCGCGAGCCAGACCGGTACTTTTATGCCGACCAGTACAGTAATCCATCGAACTGGCTGGCCCACTATGACAGCACCGGCGTCGAGATCCTGGAGCAGACCGGCGGCGAGGTGACGCATCTGGTCGCCGGTCTTGGCACGACCGGCACTATGATGGGGACCGGTCGGCGACTGAAGGATGCTAACCGGGACATCGTCCTGGTCGGCGTGCAACCGGACGATGCCTTCCACGGACTGGAGGGGCTGAAGCACCTGCCGACGGCGATGGTCCCGGCGATCTACGACCCGTCGCTCATCGATCGTATGGAGCTCGTCAACACCGACGAGGCCTTTTCCATGGCCAGGCAATTGGCCCGCGAGGAGGGACTCTTCGTTGGCCCCTCGGCGGCCGCAGCGATCGTGGCGGCGATCCGGGTCGGTCGCGAGCTGTCGAGCGGGGTCGTGGTCGCGATCCTGCCGGATAGCGGAGTAAAGTATCTGAGCACGCAACTGTGGCAGTAAGGCCGTAGCGAGGGCGAAGGAGAGGAGCAACGGTGGCGGTCACGATCTTGATTCCGGCGCCCCTGCGCCGGTTCACCAACGAGCAGGCATCGGTGCAGGTCGAGGCGGGGACGGTCGGCGAGGCGCTGACCAAGCTCGACGCGCAATTCCCCGGCATTCGCGATCGGATCTGCGAGCCGGACGGTCGTCTCCGCCGCTTCGTGAGTGTCTTCGTCAACGGCCGGGACGTGCGCTCGCTCGAGGGACTCGACACGCCGCTGCGCGAGGGCGACGAGGTGGGCATCATCCCAGCAATGGCAGGAGGCCGATGATTCGCCTGTCGCGCGCGCACTATGAGGCGATCGTCGCACATGCCCGGCAAGAAGTGCCTCGCGAGTGCTGCGGTCTGCTGGCTGGGCAGGGCGAGCGCGTCGAGCGCGTCTACCCAATCGCCAACCGGGCGGATCAGGCCGCCGATCTCTTCGCCGAGCGCGACTTGATGCCGCGCGCCGGTGCCGATCCGGCCCTCCTCCCCACCGAGCGCTACTTCATGGACCCGGAGGAGTTGTTCCGGGCGCTGCGCGAGATTGAGGCGCAGGCGCTCCAGCACCTCGCCAACTACCACTCGCATCCAGCGACACCGGCCAGGCCATCGCGTACCGACATCGAGTTCGCGGCTTACTGGCCACACGTCTACCACCTGATCTGCTCGCTGGCCGACCCCGACCGGCCCGACCTGCGGGCCTTCCGCATCGTGGACGGCCAGGCCACCGAAGTTCCGATCGTGGTGGAAGACGAGTAGCGCGGTCGCGTCTGTCGATGTGTGAAGGGTGGCCGGGGAGGCGATATCCCTCCCCGGATCGCATCGTGGGGCGACGAGCCCTTTCTGCCAGTCTATCCCTGGCATCGGACCTATAGAAAAGAAGAACAGCTAGCTCGCCCTAAGCTCAGCGACCAGTTCCCTGGCCTGATGCCCAACCGCCAGTGCGGGAGCGCAGCGCGACCCAGCCGGTATCATTGAGGCGAGCGACGGTGAGCGACGACGAGGGAATCATGTTCTACGACCAGGCGAAGATCTACGTCAAGGGAGGAAACGGCGGCAACGGGGCGATCAGCTTCCGGCGCGAGAAATACGTGCCCAAGGGGGGACCTGATGGCGGCGACGGGGGGCGCGGCGGCAACGTCTACCTGCGGGTCGACCCGCAGGTGAACACGCTGCTCGCCTTCAGCTACCAGCAGCACTTCCGGGCCGAGTCCGGCGAGCCGGGCCGGGGCAAGAACCAGAGCGGACGCGATGGGGCTGACCTCTATATAGATGTGCCGCCGGGTACGGTGGTGTACGACGACGCGACAGGGGATTTGCTGGGGGATCTGGTCGAGCCGGGTGAGACGTTGCTGGTGGCCCGGGGTGGTAAGGGGGGGCGGGGCAACCAGCACTTCGCGACCCCGACGCGCCAGGCGCCGCGGCTGGCCGAGAAGGGGGAGCCGGGCGAGGAGCGGTGGCTGCGGCTGGAGCTGAAGCTCCTGGCCGATGTTGGGCTGGTGGGGCTGCCGAACGCGGGGAAGTCGACGTTGCTTGCGGCCTCGAGCGCGGCCCGGCCCAAGATCGCCGAGTACCCCTTCACCACGCTGGAGCCGGTGCTGGGGGTGGTGACGATCCCTGGCCGTGAGGGCGGCTCATTCGTGATGGCCGATCTTCCCGGCCTGATCGCCGGCGCGGCAGAGGGGGCGGGGCTGGGGCACGAGTTCCTGCGGCATGTGGAGCGCACGCGGCTCCTGGTCCACGTGCTCGACGGCTCAGGCGGGCTCGAGGGGCGGGACCCGCTCGCGGATTTCCACACCATCAACGAGGAGCTGGCGGCGTACTCGGCCGAGCTGGCCGGCAAGCCGCAGGTGGTGGCGATCAATAAGATCGACCTGCCGGAGACGCGGGCGAACCTCGCGCGCCTGCGGGAGGCGCTGACCGCGCTGGGCTATGCGGTCTTCCCGATCTCGGCGGCGACCGGCGAGGGGGTGGGGGAGCTGCTGGTCCATCTCTGGGAGCGGCTGCGGGCACTGCCGAAGCCGCTGTCGGCCGAGCAGCAGCGGCGCCGGGTCTACACCTTGGCGAGCCAGCGGGAGGACTACTGGGAGGCGGAGCGACTCTCGCGCCACCACTTCGCGCTGCGGGGACCGCGGATCGAGCGGCTGACGCGGATGACCGACTTTGGGAACGAGGAGGCGGCGGAGCGCTACCAGGCGCTGCTCAGGAAGTGGGGGATCACGCGCAAGCTGGAGGAGCTGGGGATCCAGCCGGGGGACGTGGTACATGTGGCTGGGCAGGAGCTGATCTGGGACGAGGCGGCGCTGGAAGCGGAGCGGCAGGCGGCGGTGCCGCGCCGCCGACGCCGGACCAAGCGCGAGCGCCTGGCCCGCAAGCTGGGCCTGGCGGAGCCGGCCGAGCGCCCGGACGAGGGATAAGCAGGGGAGTTCCGGAGCGTGGAAGCGATAGGAGCACGGTTGATGAAGGCACTGGTCTACGAGGCACCCCGCACACTCCGCGTCCGCGACGTTCCAGCTCCGGAACCCCGCCCGGGTGAGGTGGTCGTCCGCGTGGCCTACTCCGGCATCTGCGGCTCTGAGCTCAGCGGGTACCTCGGCCAGAACGAGCTGCGCCGCCCGCCCCTGATCTTCGGCCACGAGTTCTCCGGGTGGATCGAGGAGGTGGGGGAGGGTGTCGAGGGCCGCTTCTCTCCAGGTCAACCGGTCACCGTGAACCCGCTGATCGGTTGCCAGGAGTGTCGGCTGTGTCTTTCCGGCCGCCCGCATCTCTGCCCCCGGCGGCGCCTGCTGAGCGCCTCGCTGCCCGGCAGCAACGCCGAATTTGTGGCGGTGCCGGCCAGCGTGGTGTACCCGTTGCCGCCGGGGATGCCGCTCGATCGAGCGGCATTGACCGAGCCCACGGCGTGTGCTGTGCGGGCCGTGCGGCAGGCCGATCCGCGGCCATGGCAGACTGTGCTCGTCGTTGGGATGGGTCCCCTCGGCCTCTTGATGCTCCAGGTGCTCCGTGTCTATGGTGTCGAGCGGCTGGTCGCGGTCGAACGGAACCCGGGCCGTCTCCGTTACGCTGAGGAGATGGGCGTCTTGGGGATCGTCCCCAGCGGCGATGTGGCTCAGCAGGTACGCGAGCGCCTAGGCGAGGCTGACGTGGACATCGCGATCGACGCGGTGGGGGCTACGGCGACGCGCCGGCTCTGCCTCGAGTGCGTGAGCCCCGGTGGGCGCGTCGTCTTCTTCGGGCTCCATGAGCCGGAGTCTCCCCTCCAGGTCAACGCGATCGTCCGCTGGGAGATCGAGTGCGTCGGATCGTTCGCATACGCCCCTGAGGACTTCGCGACGGCGCTGCAGTGGCTGCACCAGGGGAAAGTGTCGCTGCCTGGGCGGACAGTCACGGCGCCCCTAGAGGATGGTGCCG
>BEIC01000176.1 GCA_002898875.1 bacterium HR26 | reverse complement strand
CCGCTCCCGAAGCCGAGCGCGCGGTCGAGGTCGATCAGTGGGACGAGCGCACGCTCCTGGCGCAGGTAGACCCGCTCGCCGAAGGTGGCCAGCTCGTCGGGCTCGAACCGGACGATGCGCGAGACCAGGCGCACGGGCAGCGCGTAGCGGTGCTCGCCGTAGCCGCGCACCAGCACCATCCGCTCGGCGAGGTCGTCCTCGGCGGTCGTGACCGATCCCGCCAACTGGGCATGGTCGTCGGCTGCGACGCGTGCCTGCTCCTCCGCCAGCCGCGCGCTGGCCAGCCCGGCCTCCGCCAGGATCTTCTCCGGCTCCAGGATCAGCACGATCTCGCCGGTGCCCAGCGAGGCCAACCCGCTGATGCTCTCCACCCCGCGAATCACGTTGCCGACCGGCTTCACGATCAGCTCCTCGAAGCGGGCGATCCCGTCGCAGAGCAGCCCGGCCGTGGCATGCTGGCCGCGCAGCACCAGCACGTAGTGACGGTCTCGATGGTTATCTCCCTGGCCCCGGTCAGGCCAGCGGTCGAGCGTGAACAGCGGCACGAGCTGGTCGCGCAGCCGGAAGGCATCCTGCTCGCCGTAGTGCTCGATCTGCGCGCGATCGATCAGCACGATCTCCTGCACCACGTCGTACGGGATGCCGAGCAGGTAGCCACGCGCAGTGAAGACGAGCGTGTTGACGACTGAGACCGAGGTAGGAACCATCATCCGGATGGTGGTGCCCTGCCCGGTGACCGAGCGGATGGCCAGGTTTCCGCCCAGCTCCTGCATCCGCACCGCCACCACGTCCAGGCCGACCCCACGGCCGGACATCTCGGTGACCTGATCGCGGGTCGAGAAGCCGGGGCGGAGGAGCAGGCCGGCCAGCTCCGTCTCAGTGAGCGACGCCGCCTCCCGAGCCGCCACGAAGCCGCGCTCGACCGCCTTCGCCCGCACCGCCTCGTAGTCGATCCCCTTGCCGTCGTCGGCGACTTCGATGATCAGGTTGGAGCCCTCCCGGCTGGCCTGGAGCGTGACCCTGCCGCGCGAGGGCTTGCCGGCCGCGATGCGGCGCTCCGGCGACTCGATGCCGTGATCGACGGCGTTACGTAGCAGGTGCACCAGCGGGTCCCGCAGCTCCTGCAGGATCCGCCGGTCGACTTCGAGCTGCCCGCCGCTGACGACCAGCTCCACCTCCTTGCCGGTAGCGCGGGCGGCGTCGCGCACGACGCGCGGCATCTGCCCGAAGAGGTGGGAGATTGGCTGGAGCCGGGTCAGCCCGGCGATGTCCTGCAGCTCCGAGACCATCACGCTGAGCTTCTTGGAGGCGCCGGTCAGCTCCATGTCCTGGAGGCTGGCGGCCAGGGTCGTGATCCGGTTGCGGGTCACCAGCATCTCCTCGGCCAGCCGCCCCAGCCGGTCGAGCACGTGGATCGGCACGCGAACAGTAGAGCTCAGGAGATCGGCATCGCCGGGCAGCCGGCCCTCGCCCTCAGGCTCACCACCACTCTCAGTGATCTCTACAACGGATTCGATCGCCGGCCCGGCGGTCGCCGGGCCGTGTTTCCCACCCTGCGCGGCGGCAGCGGCGCTTTGGAGCGCCGCGGTGAGGGCATCGAGCCCGCCGGGAGCGGCAGTGTCACCGGCCAGGCTGACCAGATAGGCCTTGACGGCCGCCGTCGCCCGGAGAAAGAGATCGATGTGCTCGACTTGGAGCGGTGCCCCTCTTCGCAAGACGTCAGCGAGCTGCTCGGCGGCGTGGACCAGCGCCACGAGGTCGTCCAGGTTCAGGTAGCCGGCACTGCCCTTGGTCGAGTGCAAGTGCCGGAAGATCTCGTTGAGCAGGTGCTCCCGCTCGGCGGCCGTCGTCGCCTGCTCCAGCTCGACCAGCGCCGGCTCGATCGCTTCGAGCCGCTCGCGGGTCTCCTCCAGGAACATCTCGATCAGCTCGCGGTCTTCGGTTCCCATCGCCGTTCACCCTTGCCCGATCGAACGCCGGCTTGCGCGGCTCAGCGCGGGTAGCCGTTGCTGGGGTGGTGGGTACCGACCAGGGCAGAGGGAGCCCAGGCACCATCCGCCCGGCCGTTGCTCCCCCGGCCGGCCCCACGGCGCGGCTCGAGGGCGCCCGCCTCGGCCAGCCGGAACTGCCGCACCGCCGCCTCCAGCTGCCCGGCCAGCTCCACCAGCTCCTGTGCCGCCGCCGCCACCTCGCCGATCTGGGTGGCCATCTCCTCGGTGGCGGCGGAGACCTCTTCCGCCGCGGCCGCGTTCTGCTCTGCCACCGTGGTGACGGTCTGGATTGCCTGCCGCACCTGCCCAGCCGTCGCCGCCAGCTCGGTGGCTGCCGCGCTGTTCTCCTCGGCGATCGCCGCGGTGTCGTCCATGGTGGCGCGGAGCTGGGCGCTGCGCCGAGCGATGTCCTCCAGCGCCGCCAGCAGCTCGCGGTTGCGCGTCTCGATCTGACCGGCTGCGGCCTGGATGGCCCCGAACACCGCTCGCACCCCCTGCGCCTGCTCGCCCATCTGCTCGACCGCCGCCGCGCTCTCCTGCATTGCCGTCACCGCCTGCTGCACCGTGGTCTGCACGCTGGCGATCATCTGGGCGATCTCCTGCGTGGACTGCGAGGAGCGCTCGGCCAGCTTGCGTACCTCCTCGGCCACCACCGCAAACCCCTTGCCGGCCTCGCCGGCCCGGGCAGCCTCGATGGCGGCGTTGAGCGCGAGGAGGTTGGTCTGCTCGGTCAGGTCCTCGATCGTCTGGACGATGCGGCCGATCTGCTGGGACTGCTCCCCCAGCGCCCGCATGGTGTGGGCGGTCTCCTCCACCTGGCTGCGGACCCGGAGCATGGCGGCCAGCGTCTCCTCGACCGTCTGGGAGCCGGCCTGGGCCTGCTGGGCGTTGTGGTCGGCGCTCTCCACTACCTGGCGGGCGATCTGCTCGAGCTGCTGGTTCTGCTCGGCGATGGTCTGGGCCAGCTCGGCGGCGCGCTGGAGTGCCCGGCCCTGCTCCTGGGCGGCCTTGGCGACGGCGTCGATGGTCTGGGTCATCTCGGCGGTGGCGGTGGAGGCGGTGGTGACCTGCTCGGCCTGCTGGGCCGAGCCGTGGGCGACGTCCTGGATGGTCTGGGCCACGGCCTGGGTAGCGCTGGAGATCTGCCCCGCCAACTGCAGGCTCTGATCCCCAGCCTGATTCACCGCAGCTACCGCATCGCGTACCTGGGCTACGAGCTGGTTCAGACCGGCCACAGTCTGGCCGAACGCGGCCCCGACCTGGCCGAGCCGCTCGAGCATCCGGTTGAAGGCCTGGGCAGCGCGGCCCAGCTCGTCGCGGCTACCGACCGGGATTGGCTGGGCATCAACGGCGAAGTCGGCGGTAAGGTCACCTTGAGCCAGGCGCTGCAATGCCTGCTCCAGCGCGACCAGGTCGCGCGCGGCGAGCTGCTCGCTGACGCCGGCGATGGCCTGAGCGGCGCGCACGATCGGCCGCGTGAGCAGGAAGCCGACTGCCATGCCGAGGACCGCCGCTGCGAGCGTCACACCGAGCAGGATGAGCTCGGAGCGACCGGCGACGCTGTGGACGGTCGTCACCGATGCCTGGGTGTTTGCCCGGATCTGCTGGCGTGCCTCGGTGATCGCATCGTCGACCGCCGCGAAGCGCTGCGCCAGCTCCCCGTTCACAGCCTGGGTAGCAGCAGCGGTGTCGGACCGGCGGCTGGCCGCGAGCGCGACGTTGTCCCGAGTCTCGACGTAGGCTGCCCAGGCGGAGGCGAGCTGCTCGCGCACATCGCGGTACTTTCCGCCAGGATCCGCCGCCTCCCACTCGTCGAAGATCTGCCCGACTTCCTGGTCGAGCTGGGCGAGCTCGCCGTCGAGCTGATCTTTCTCCGCCCCGTCCTGCGCTATCACGTGCTTGAGGACAGCGGTTCGGACGGAAAACATGCGGTGAGTCAGCCGCGCGAGCTGGTCCATGGCCGCGGTGTCGGCCGCGACCTGTCCCACCTCACCCTCCGTCTGGCGCAGGCCGTTCCACCCGACGGCCGCGACGATCAAGGTGGCAACGAGCAGGCCTGCGATCAGGCCGAGCAGCTTTTGCCGGAGCGAAAGTTGCATCGAGACCCTCCTTCTCATCGGCATCATGCCCCTCTGTGGAATTCGAACGAGGCCGCGGGCCGCGGGCGCGCCCATCGGCGGCGCGTTCTACCCTGAGACTATCGGCAGCGCAGCGCGCAGCTTGAGCGCTCTCCGGTACTGGTATGGTAGGATCGGCCGGTTGAGAGCGGCGGCGACGCTCCGGCTCGAACTGGAAAGGGGACGTTGAAGACGATGGCCCAGCGCCTGCAGACGCCCATGCGCTGCCCGCTCTGCGGGCGAGAGCTGGTCGATGTCCGCATCCGCCATATCGGCGACGTGACCGCCAGGCTGCCGTGGCAGCTCCATGCTGGTCGCTGTCCGGAGCACGGCTGGTTTCAGGCTGAGGTCATCAGCAAGCCGCCGCGCGAGATCTTCCCGGTCAACCGGCCTGGCGGCATCGCCCGCCGGGTGGTGATCGAGGGCAAGGAGATCTACGCCTTCCCCACCATCTGGAACTCGCTCGACACGCGACAGGAGGTCGACCCGCTCGACCCGCGCTACTGGGAGGTCGACTGGGATCGGCTGGGCGTGCGGCCGCCGCAGCGCGCGGCTGCCTGACCGCACCGGGCCGGCTGGGAGGCACTATGCCGGAACTCCCTGAGGTCGAAGCCGCCCGGCGCGGGATCGCCGAGCAGCTAGCCGGCCGGGCGGTGACCGGCTTCGAGCTGTACCGTCCCCGGCTGATCCAGGCCCTCCCCGGGCTCGGCCTCGAGCTTCTCCCCGGCCGCCGGCTGCTCGAGGTCGGGCGATGGGGCAAGTACCTCTGGCTCGTCTTCGAGCCGCTCGCCGCCGTGGTCCACCTCAAGCTGACCGGCCAGCTCGTCGCCAGGGGGGAAGCGATCCCCGGCTTCGCTGCTGGCCATCCTGTCCCGCCCTACGACGCGCCGTTGCCGCACAAATCCACCGCGCTGCGGCTCGACTTCGCGCCGGGCATCCAGCTCTGGCTCACCGATGTCCGACACTTCGCCCGCGTCTGGCTCCTGCCGGCCGCCGATCTGATGCGTTATGTCGAACAGCTTGCCCTGGGACCTGACCTGCTCTCGCCCGATTTCACCTTCGAGACCTTCCGCCAGCGGCTGGAGCGCCGGCGGAGCGGGCGGCTGAAGCCGACGCTGCTCGACCAGTCGGTGGTGGCCGGGATCGGCAACATCTACGCCGACGAGAGCCTGTGGCAGGCCCGGCTCCACCCGGAGCAGGTAATCGGCCAGCTGAGCGAGGACGACCTGGCCCGGCTCTACGAGGGGATCAGGGAGACCATGCGCCTCGCGGTGCCGGTCGGCGGGGCGCGCATCCTGCACGGCAAGGCGGTACCGCCGGTCGGCGAGTTTCCCTTCGTGCACGGCCGGGAGGGGCAGCCATGCCCGCGCTGCGGCACGACGATCGTCAAGTTCCAGGTGAACGGCCGTGG
>BEIC01000175.1 GCA_002898875.1 bacterium HR26 | reverse complement strand
CCAGACCTGTGTCCCGCTACCCATCGGAATCGGGACTAAAGTACTATGCGCTAAGTACTATTCCATCCGTACTGATGGTGCTATAGAGTGATTGTACCATGCGCTGGACGGCCACTGGTACTCTCGTCATCCGCCCTGTCGTGAGATCTTGCAGCGGGTGGCTGCTGTCACACCTGGCCGTGCCCACCGGCTTTTTTAGGTATCCGAACCACTCGATGGCTGCGGGTGCCTGGCGCGCCCTATCTGGAGTAGATGTGACGATGGAGAAGGAACCGAGGCTTCGCGTACTCGTTGTGGATCCCGATCCGAGTCGTCGCGAACGACTCGCGCGCTTCCTCAGCAAAGTTCCCGTCGCTGCGGTGGCCGACTGGAAGAGCACCGAGGAGATTGTCAGGCAAGAGCCACCGTCGCTCGTGCTGATGGCGAGCGAAATCGTCGGTCGGCCGGCACCGCTCGGGAGCGCCAGTCTGCCGCTCGAGCTGCCGGAGCCGGTCATCAAGGTTGTCATCCTGCATGAAGGCGAGGGATTAACGCCAGAATTCCTGGCCTCAGGCTTCCATGCGGTGCTCTACGACCCGGTAACGCTGATCGAGCTCGACCGCGTGCTGGCCCTGGCTGGCGCCGTGCTGGAACACGCCGCCGACAGCCAGCGACGCCGGCTCCAACTCATGGAGGCGCTACGCCAGCTCGAGGTTGAAGTCCTCGCCCTGGCCGACGCGACCCCGAACTGGCTGGGGCGCAGCCTGGAACTGATGCGGCGTCTCCTTGGTGTACCGGCCCTGGCGCTCTGGGAACTGGTGGAGGGGCCAGATCAGCTTCGTTGCCTCGGCTCGGTCGGCCTGGCGGCTGAGTACGTAGCTGGGATCCAGCAAGGTTCGCTGGGACGAGGCCAGGAGATCCTGGATCTCCTCGTGCAGGCGCCGCTCCGTCCGATCGAGCTGCACCCGGCCTCGCCCGACCCGCGCGTCGTGAGTCCGGTCGACGTGCGCCGCGAGCTCGGGCTGCGGCACGCCATTACGATTCCTCTCCGCGAGAGAGCCCGTATCTGCGGCTTCATGGCGGTGTACTTCTCGGAGCACGCGCCGTTCAGCGCCGAGGATTTGCCGCTCTACGACGCGGCAGCCGGAATGCTCGCCGCCGCGCTGGCGGTCTCCCGTGCGCGCCGCCAGCTCGTCGTCAGCCAGCGCAGGCTCAGCGAGCTGATCGAGGGGCTGCACGTGGGGGTGGTCGTCTGTGATCTGGACGGCACGATCCTGCTGGCCAACCGGGCCGCAGCGCGCATGATCGCCGTGCCGAATGGATCGCTCGTAGGGCTGTCACTGCCGGCCATTGTTCGGACCCGAACCGAGCTGCCGTGGGAGATGTGGCGGCAGCTCGCGCCCGGCACGACATCCGAGACGCTCGTGGTACAGGCTATAACCCCTGATCACCGGCTCCGCGAGATCGAGTGCCGCGTCCAGGCGATCGAGCTACCGGACGAGCGGGTGGGCGGCTGGGTGCCTCGCCTCCAGTTTCTCCTGCAGGACGTGACGCTCGAACGGCGCCGGCTGTTAGAGCTGGAACTCTTGCAGGATCTCACGCGGATGGTCACGGACCATCGCGACCTCGATGCCGCCTTCCGCATGGTCGCCGAGCGGCTCCAGCGCGACCTCGGATACGCGCTGGTCGGCCTGGCGATCCTCAGCCCTGACCGGCAGCGCTTCATCGGCCAGGCGATTCGGGCCGAGGGGGCCATCTCCTTCAACGAGTGGCTGACCACCCGCGGTGTAACCGGCCGGGCACTGCGCGAGAACCGGCCTCAGCTCGTCGTGAATGTCCGTGAGGATCCGGACTACTTCGAGCCACTCCCTGGGCTAGCCGTTGAGAGCGAGATCGTCGTCCTGCTGCGGCGCTGGGGCGAGCCGATCGGTGTGCTGAACATCGAGAGCCGGGCCGGGCATCGCCTGGATGAGGAGGACCTGCGGCTGGCCGAGAATGTCGCCGTCCACCTTGAACTCCTGATGGAACAGGTCGAGCTAACGGATCGGCTGTCCCGGCAGGCGCTCACGGATCCGTTGACCGGACTTGCCAACCGCCGAGCCCTGATCGATCGCTTACAGCACGTGACCCGCGACCGGCGGGTCGAGACGGCCGCGGTGCTGCTGATCGATTTCGACGGCTTCAAACAGCTCAACGACCAGCGCGGCCACCTCTTCGGAGACGCGGTGCTCCAGCAGGTAGCCAACCGCCTCGCCCAGCACACCCGGCCTGACGACCTAGTGGCCCGCTACGCCGGGGACGAGTTCGCCGTGGTGCTGGTCGACGTCGGCCTCCCGGAGGCCTACGAGGTCGCTGAGCGGCTGCGGCGGGCGGTAGCCAGGGAGCCGGTCGTGCACGAGGACGTCGCTGTGAACCTCACGATCTCAATTGGCCTCGCCGTCTACCCTGATCACGGGAGGACGCCCGACGAGCTGATCCGCGTCGCCGACGAGGCCATGTACCGGGCTAAGCGACGCGGCGGGAACGGTATCGCCCTCGTCGGCGAGCTTGGGTGACCGTAGCCCCGAGGCAAGATCGCGGCTTAACGCCTTCCGGCGCCGCCCCGCGCACCGGGCAAACGGCCAGGTTAGCCCCTTTCCGGAGCCGCGAGACAACTCCATCTGCTCTCCCCAAGGTTCGGGAGAGGTAGCAAGGGGTGAAGGCAACCCAGCACGCTCATGGCCCGCACGCGCTCCTGTGCTCCACCAGCGGACGATGGCCTCGCAAGCGCACACAACGGGATTGCATCCAGGGGGCACAGTGTTCGGAAGCCAGGCTGCTCAGGGTAGGCGCAGCAGCTCGTGCGAGACGCCGTTCAGCCGCTCGGCCCCGTCGTCGGTGACCACGACCAGATCCTCGATCCGGACGCCCCACCGGCCAGGGATATAGATGCCTGGCTCGTCGGAGACGACCATGCCCGGCTCGAGCGGCTCGTCGTTCCCTTCAACCAGGTAGGGATCTTCGTGCACGGTCAGCCCGACGCCGTGCCCTAGCCGGTGGATGAAGTAGGAGCCATAGCCTCGCTCGGCGAGGACCTGGCGCGCGGCGCGGTCGACATCCTGGCAGGGCACTCCGGGTCGGATAGCGGCAAAGGCCGCTTGCTGTGCCTCGAGCACGGCCTCGTACGCATCGGCGAAGTCGGACGGTGGCTCGCCGGCCACCGGCGTGCGAGTGATGTCCGAGTAGTAGCCGTAGTAGCTCCCGCCGAAGTCGATCACGACCGGATCCCCAGGCTGGATCACCCGGTCGCCCGTCTCGTGATGCGGTGAGGCACCGTTGGGACCGCTGGCGACGATGCAGAAGGCCACCTCGTGCAACCCCTGGGCCAGCAGCAACTCGGTGAGCCGGGCGGCCACCTCGCGCTCGGTGCGGCCAGTCAGCCGCTCGTGCGCACAGAAGTATTCCCAGGCGGCGTCGGTGCGCCGCGACGCTTCGCGGAGCAGCGCCAGCTCCTCGGCGTCCTTAGTCATCCGCAGCCGCCGAAGCAGGGGGCTAGCCCGGCGGAAGGAGCGCTCGGGCAGGCGATCCTGGAGCTGCAGCAGGAAGCCGCTCCAGAACTGGTCGTTCACGGCGATGGCCCGGCTCCCCGTCGACTGAGCCAGCGCGACCAGATGGGCAATCGGGTCTTCGCCATCGGCCCAGGCGATGAGCTGGAAGGCGCTCTCGAGATCGGCGTACAGGGGAGCCTCCAACTTGGGCACGACGAGGACCGGTGGCCCGTCCTGCTCGATCACGAGGGCGGTCAGCCGCTCGCTCAGGTGGCCTGGTCGGCCGGTGAAGTAGCGGAAATCGGCCGAGGGGCCAATCACCAGCAAGTCGACGGCTGCAGCCGCCATGAGCTGGCGAGCGCGGGCCAGGCGCTCCGGGTTCGGCGGGAGGTGGGTCATGACCTAACTCCTCTCTACTGGATAGATCCGCTCGGCGTTCGCGTGCAGGATCATCGCTGCGATCTCCAGGGCTTCCGCATCGGTCAGCAGGTCGTCGTCCACCAGCGCGCCGAGCGCTCGGGTCAGCGTAGCGCGCCAGAGCCGGGCGGCGAACCACTGAAACTCCGGCAGCCCGTGCCCGTCAGTCGAGGCGAGCACCTTGCTCGCCGGGGCCAGCCCGAGCACGGCCTGCACCAGCGGCACCGCCTCACCGGCGGCCAAGGGCAGCGTCAATCCCAGGTCCACATAGACATTGGGGTAAATGCTGGCCAGGTAGGCCGCCTCGCGGACGTACGGGTAGCAGTGGAGCAGAACGATCGGGACATGCCGGTAGCGCTCTTCATGGAACAGCGCGCGGAGCAGAGTAGGGTCGCTGCTGGGCAGGAACACGTCGTCGTCGCCCAGCCCCACGTGCAGCTGGAGCGGCAGCCCCAGCTCCGCCGCGACCTCCAGCGCCTCCCAGAGCAGGGCATCGATCAGCGTCTTGTGCTCCAGCCGCGAGAAGGCGCCCGCGTCGAGGTCGGCGATGACCTGGAGAAAGGCCTCGTCGGCGCTGGCGGCGTCGACCCGCTGAATCTCGAGCCCGCTGCGATAGGCGGCGATGCTCTTAAAGGCCACGGCGCCCCCGGCCGCAGCGGCGACCAGCTCCTGGCCGAAGCGCCCCCGGAGCTCGTCCCACGACCCGACCTGCGGCAACAGGCGCTCGGCGACCGTCTCGATGCGCACCACGGGCCGCACTGGCCGGCCGATCAGTTCGGCCCACTCGCCTGGCGTGTAGCAGCGCTCCTCGTCGTAGAGGTAGTCGTCGTAGCACGCCGCTAACCTGGCGTCGTCTGCCAGGAGGCGGTGATAGACCGGCGGCTCGTAGGAGGCACGCGCCTCGAGCACTGCGTGCTCGGTCGGGTCGGTGCCGAGCAGGCCAGCCAGCCAGCGGATCATCGTCCGGTAGGCGACCGTGTGCGGGACGTCCTGCTCGACGACGTCAGGGATGGTCGACTCGGTGAAGGGCTGCCGCAGGTGCGCGGCCTTGAGCTGCTGGCGGAGCCGCAGCGGCGCGTGGCAGTGGTGGTCGACGAGCGGCATCTCGGCGATGTGCTCGTCCAGATAGTCACGCGTGCGCATGTCTGGTCCCTCACGGCGAGCATCTCTTCCCGTCAGGCGTATTACGGCGGAGGATGCCACACACGTCAAGGTGAGACACCAGGCTCGCGGACGCGGTTCGCCTACGCAGGGTAGGGCAAAGGGCCAGCGCGATGCCAGGGCCAGGAGGTCCAAACGAGCCATTGGGGAAGCGCTTCGCTCTGTGGTGCCGTGTCCCGCTCAGGTCCGGTCGAACTTCACCAATGGGGAATCGCCCTCTACACGGCGTGTGAATGCCACATGCGGGGTGGGCTGGTTCGACGGCTTCGCTCCCCGCTCAGCCCAAAGGCTTTCCCATTGCTGGTGTAACAGTGACACGGCGCTTCGCGCTTGCAGGGCCGCCTATCCACGGGTATACTTCCGTACGGCGAGCGAGGCATGGGCCGCTAGCTCAACTGGTAGAGCAGCTGACTCTTAATCAGCGGGTTGGGGGTTCGAGTCCCTCGCGGCCTACCGCAAGAAATCGAGGAAATCGCCCCGGGGCCA
>BEIC01000174.1 GCA_002898875.1 bacterium HR26 | reverse complement strand
TCACCGCGAACGCCAGCACGAATCCCAGGACGTACACAGCCAATTGGTAGAGCATCGCTTGGGCCGCGTGAAAAGCAGCATAGCGCGAGCGCTCTCGCTCACGCCACCAGATGACGAGGCTGATCAGCACGCCGAAGATCGAGGCGAAAATGAGAAGATGCGCGATCCCGGCGAGCGTCCGCTCCTCGTCTCGCGGCTGCTCGTTCATCATACCCACTAATACGCCCGCGCCCAGATCACTTGATAGCGCCCAGCCTCACCGCAGACCAGGCAAGGGCCGATCCGCTCCGGCTGGTCGAACGGGATGCAGCGAATTGTCGCTCGCGTCTCGGCCTTTACCCGGGCTTCACACTCGGCACTCCCACACCAGAACGCGCGTGAGAAGCCCGCGTTCGCCGCCACACGCTCCTTGAGGCGCTCATAATCGGTTACGTCTTCAGTATGCTCGTCGAGCATTTGCTTGGCCGCCGCGAACAGGCTTCGCTGGACATCCTCCAGAACCTCAGTGACAGCCTCGACCAGCCCGCTGATCGGCACTGCCTGGCGCTGGCCAAGCACGTCCCGCCGGACCAGCGTCACCTGCTCCTGAGCCACATCCCGCGGACCGATCTCCAGCCTCACCGGCACGCCCTTGAGATCCCAGTCGTTGAACTTCCAACCCGGTGTCTTGTCGTCGCGCAGATCGGCATGGACGCGCACTACATCTCGCAGCAGGCCGCGTACTCGCTCGACCGCCTCTTCGACCTTCGCGCGCTCCTCGTCGGTCCGCCAGATCGGTACGATGACGACCTGGATCGGCGCCACCCGTGGCGGCAGCTTCAGCCCACGATCGTCACCGTGCACCATGACCATGGCACCGATCGTCCGGTGCGAGAGGCCCCAGCTCGTGTTGAAGGCATAGCGCCGTTTGCCCTCGGCGTCGAGGAACTGGATCTCGAACACTCGCCCGAAATGGTCTCCCAGGTTGTGCGAGGTGGCGGACTGGAGCGCCCAGTGCTTGCCGCCCATCATGGCCTCGATCGTGTAGGTGCGGAGCGCGCCGGCGAACTTCTCGGACTCGGTCTTCTGGCCTGGGATCACCGGCAGGGCCAGCTCGGTCTCGACGAAGTCGCGGTACACCTCAAGCATCAGGCGAGCGCGCTCCTCCGCCTCCTCCAGGGTAGCGTGCACGGTGTGTCCCTCCTGCCAGAGGAACTCGAGTGTGCGCAGGAATGCCCGCGGCCGCTCCTCCCAGCGCACCACGCTGCACCACTGGTTGATCAGGATCGGCAGGTCGCGGTACGACTGCACCCAGCGGGCGAACATCGGGCAGATGATAGCCTCGGACGTCGGGCGCACCGCCCACGGCTCTTCCAGCTCCTTGTCGCCACCGCGGGTGACCCAGGCCACCTCCGGCGCGAAGCCCTCGATGTGCTCCGCCTCGCGCTCGAACATGCTCTTGGGAATGAAGAGCGGGAAGTAGGCGTTTTGGACCCCGGTCTCCTTGATCCGTCGATCAAGCTCAGCTTGCATGTGCTCCCAGAGCGCAAACCCGTAGGGACGGATCACCTTGGTGCCGCGCACTGGCGAGTCGTCGGCCAGCTCCGCCTTGCGGACGACTTCGACATACCAGCGGTCGAAGTCGTCCTCCTGCTCGATCAGCTCCTCGACGAACTTCCGCTCCGTCGTCATTGCCTCTGTCCTCTCACCAGAAGCCCGGTTGCGCACCTGGTCCATCTCGCTACCGTGACAACGCGCTCGGCACTGACTGTATCCGGGCGAGACAAAACTGGGCGAGTGCCTGTATACAATGCAGTGGGACCGAAGCCATCGCGCGATGTGCCTCGGTTCGGATTATACCGTGCCTGCGTTATCCCGCAGGCCTCGCGGCGAAGGCCGGATAGTCGATGGTGACGAGCATCCGGCGAATTGGCATCCTAACCGCAGGAGGCGACGCACCCGGGCTCAATGCCGCCATCCGCGCGGTCACCAAGAGTGCCATCCTGGTCCACGGTTGGTCGGTTCTCGGCTTCGAGGACGGCTATGAGGGCATCCTGACCGGCCGTGCCCGGCCACTCACGCTCGACTCGGTACGCGGGCTACTGCCGATCGGTGGCACACTGCTCGGTACGTCTAACCGTACCAACCCCTTCTGGTGCGCGCTAACGGAGCTCGGTGACCGAGAGCCGCGAGACCACAGTGAGACGCTCATCCGCTCGCTCCAACGGTACGAACTCGACGCGCTGATCGTCATCGGCGGCGACGGCAGCCTGTCGATCGCCTACCGGCTGTGGCAACTCGGGGTCCCGATCGTCGGGATACCGAAGACGATCGACAACGATGTTCGGGGCACCGAAATGACCATCGGCTTCGACACCGCGGTCGCCGTCGCAACGGAGGCTATCGACCGGCTCCACACGACCGCCGAGAGCCATCACCGGGTGATGCTGGTGGAGCTGATGGGCCGAACGGCCGGGTGGATTGCCCTGTACGCCGGGTTAGCCGGCGGCGCCGATGCCATCCTGTTGCCGGAGGTGCCGTTCAGCTTAGACGCGATCGTCGAGGTCATCGCTCGGCGCGAGCGAGCCGGACGGCCGTTCACCATCATCGCCGTGGCCGAGGGGGCACAGCCGAGGGGCGGCGAGGCAGTCTACGAGGTCACCGGCCCGCAGCCCTATCAGCGCAAGTACGGCGGGATCTGCCGGGTGCTCGAAGAGCAACTCGCCCGCCGGGTGCGCCTGGAGGTCCGCTCGATGGCCCTAGCCTATCTCCAGCGGGGCGGCCCGCCGACCGCACGCGACCGGGCGCTGGCAACGACGTTGGGCAGCGCGGCTGTCGACGCCGTCGCGGCGGGTGCCTTCGGCCAGATGGTGGCAGTCCGCAGTGACCCGCACGGCCGAGCCATGCCCTCGGTCGTCACCGTGCCGCTGGCCGAGCCCGCGCGCGGCCCGCGCCTGGTGCCGCCGAACCACCCGCTGCTGACCGCGGCGCGCCGGCTGGGGATCAGCCTGGGCGAGGACGGTGAGGTCGTCGATACGACTACCGGGAGCTCCTAGCGTGGCGGAGTACCTTCCGGTCGGCAAGGTACCGATCGAGCTACTGGCCGAGCTCTTAGGCGAGCTGCCGGCGGACGAGTCGGTCGTACTCGCGCCTGGTATCGGCCGCGATGCGGCCGCCGTCCGGCTCGGGGAGCAGCTCCTCGTCCTCAAGACCGACCCGATCACCTTCGCCACCGACGAGATCGGGTGGTATGCGGTCAACGTCAACGCCAACGACGTCGCCTGCCTCGGCGCCACCCCGCGCTGGTTCCTGGCCACCGTCCTCTTACCAGAGAACGGTACGACGCCTGATCTGGTACGGCGCGTCGGTGAGAGCCTGCGCGCCGCCTGCGCCAGCCTCGGCGTCAGCCTCATCGGCGGCCACACCGAGATCACGACGGGGCTCGACCGGCCGATCGTCGCCGGCACAATGGTCGGGGTCGTCGAGCCGGGCCGCCTGGTGCGCCCGGATCGGGCCGAGCCGGGTGACTCCATCCTGCTGGCCCGCGGCATCGCGATCGAGGGCACCGCGATCCTGGCCCGCGAGTGCCAGGCAAGGCTCGCGGCCCACTTCGACGAGCAGTTCCTGGAGCGCTGCCGGGAATTCCTCCACCGGCCGGGGATCAGCGTGGTCCAAGCCGCGCGGCTCCTGCACGATCGGCTGGGCGAGCAACTGCACGCGCTGCACGATCCGACTGAAGGCGGGCTGGCCACCGGACTGCGCGAGCTGGCGCTGGCCTGCGGCTACGGTCTCAGCGTCGATGCTCGGTCGATCCCGATCTATCCCGAGACACGGGTACTCTGCGATGTCCTGGAACTGGACCCGCTGGGGCTGATCGCCTCGGGTGCCCTCCTGGCCGTCGTTGAGCCGGACGCCACGGGCGAGGCGCTCGCGCTGCTCAAGCAAGCCGGCATCCCAGCCGCCCACATCGGCCGGATCGAAGCCGATCCGGCGCGGCTCGAGCTGGCGACCGATGCCGGCATCGCGCCGCTGCCCAAGTTCCCGGTCGACGAGCTGGCCCGCCTGTTCGCCGAGGGGCGGTGCTGAGCCGGCACTGCCGCCGAGGTGGGCGCTGGGCGACTACGTCTCGTCAGAGCGGGAGAGCGCCCTACGACTTCGGCATCTGCTTCAGCGCCTCGTAGGCCGGCCGCGGGCTCCAGTCGGGGTTGAGCACCGACCATGGCCCTTTCTCGTCCTCCGGCCCGACGATGGTCGAGAAGTTGAGGTTCCAGACGAACATCCCGGTTACCCAGGGCCACTGCGTGCGGGCGATCTCGAAGGCCCGTACCAGATACTGCGCCTGCTCCTCTTCGCTCACGTTGGCGCCGTACTCGTAGCCTGGGGCGGGATTAGCAGTGGTCCAGCCGAACTCAGTGATCCAGATCGGCCGGGTGTCACCGTGCGCCTCCATGACCGCGCGGAGTTGCTCGGCCCGCCGGAAATAGAAGCTGGGGTGGTCCCGCCAGCCGGGTCCCGGCCCAGGGTTGTCTGGCCACATGGTGTCGGGCGGGTTGTGGGTGGCATTCGCGTGGACGCCGAGCACGTCGAAGTACTGCGTGCACCTCCCGCCGTCGAGAGCGTAGAACTTCTCGAGGTACTGCACGTCGTCGATCGCGATTGCCGGGTCGTTGACGCCGGTCGGCGTGAGCCCGCCGAACACGACCAGAATGTTGGGGTCGGCCTTCTTCACCCCCTCGTAGCCCGCCTGGAGCAGCCGGCAGTACGGCTCGATCTTCACCTGTCCACCATAGGCGTACGAGAGATTCTGCTCGTTCCAGATCTCCCAAGCCAGGATCTCATCGCGGTACCGCCTGGCCAGCCGGCGCATCGCGTCCTCGAACGTGCCGTAGTCGCTCAACAGCTCCTGGCCTGAGGGGTCGCGGGCCCACTCTGGCGGCTCGACGATCGTGGCCAGGATCTTGATCCCGAGCGGTGCGTAGGCCGAGACGACGCGATCGAGCGGCCTGAAGTCCCACTGGTCCGGCTGTGGCTCGAGCGCCTTCCATTCGACCTGGATCCGCACCCAACCGAAGCCGGCCTGCTGCACCATCTCGGCGGCCTGCCGGTTGAACGCATCCCCCTGATCGTCACCACGCCAGGCGACATTGAACCCGTAGGCGAAGTCCTGCACGGGTGTGGGAGCGGGCTGCACCGGCGTGCCTGCAGGCACGGGCGTATCGACGACTGCCGGCGACTCCGGCGTCATGGCCGCAGTAGCTGCGGTGGGGCTGGGTTGTGGTTGGGGGGATGGTGTACCAGGCGAGCTTCGACAGGCAGCGACGCTCAGGAGCAGGATCAGACAGCCGAGCCAGACAAGTGTTCCTCTTCGCCTCACGATACGGCACCCTTCCCTTCCACACTCAGATTAAACGCACCAGCGCCCCAGCGGTCGCTGGCAATCGAATCGATATAATATTCGGTCATCGGCGAATAATGACCTATAATGGAAGGACCAGCGCCCAGAAGATGCCTGGTGGCCGGACCGAAGGCACACAAACCGGTCGCCTCGATCCGAGGGTTGTGAGCAGGAAACGCGTATCTGGCCCGCGAGAGCGGGCCTCAACCGCGGCTA
>BEIC01000173.1 GCA_002898875.1 bacterium HR26 | reverse complement strand
GCCACGACTTGCAGTGAGACATGAGCCCGCGGGCCACGGCGCGGCTCGAGAGCTTCGGTCTTCGCGAGGTCTATGACTACGCTGCCGGCAAGAGCGACTGGTTTGCCTTCGGGCTGCCGATGGAGGGCGAAGGCGCACGCGTGCCCCGGGCTGGGCAGTTCGCCCGGCATGATGTGCCGACCTGTCATCCTGAGGAGCGGCTGGGTGCCGTACGAGAGCGGGCAGCCGCTGCTAGTTGGGATGCCGGTGTCGTGGTCAACCACGATCGGGTCGTCCTCGGGCTGCTCGACCGCTCCAGGCTTGCCGGTGATCCCGATCGGACGGCAGAAGAGGTGATGGAGCTCGGCCCGTCGACCTTCCGCCCCGATGCACCGATCGAGCGGCTGCTGGACTACATGCGGCGCCATCGCCGGTCCGGCGTCCTCGTGACGACGCCTGATGGCCGGCTCGTTGGCCTGGTGCGCCGAGACCAGCGGCTGAATCGAACGTTGGAGGAAGCGGAAACATATATCTGGTTTGGGGACCATCGAGGCGGGTAACTCCCGGCTCGTGGGGGCATGGTTGGAGAGTCATCATGGCTCCGCGACGTTGGCGCCGGTTTGCCCAACTGGCATGTGTGCTCGCGCTGAGCGCGGCCGGGCTCTGGCCGACCGCACGGCTTCATGGGCAGAGTCCAGGCGATCAGTCGCCGACCGTATCACACTTGCTTTTGCCCTTCGTACCGAACGGCGAGACCTACGGTGGCGTTGGCCCGTGGTATGGGACCCTCGTGGTACAGAACGTCGAGCCGGCACCGGTCACGCTGAGATTGCGGCGACCTGAGGTTCCTCGACCGCTCGTGGAAGAAACGCTCGCGCCGCACGCGACGCGTATCTGGCCAGCGCCTGTGCTGCTGGGCTCCGGTACGGGCACGGCAATACTTGCGGAGGCGAGGTGGGCAGATGAGCAGGAGGCACTGGCGGCCGGAGGATGCGTCTGGTCTCCTTTGGGAGAAGTTATCGAGGTGACGCGCGGGACGGGACAACAGGACATCGTTCACAGCAAGGGCGTCGCCGCTGGGGTATCCGTCGACGGTGTCATATTCGGTGGCCAGTCCCCTGTCTACGGCCAGGATTACACCTGGCGGCGCGAAGGGCACACCATCACGATTACCTGGCTGCCAGGAGGCAGGGCTCCGCAGCCAGGCCAGGTCTACTACGTCCATGCAACACCGCTCGATCGGTTCGGCGCGGAATGCCCGCCGCCGTCCATTGCTGGCGCGGTGCTGATTACCACCCCACAGCCTGCCCTCGACGGGCGGCCCGATGGCAGGCAGGTAGCTGTGAGTGCAGTGGGTAGGGGTGGAGAATACCCCTCGTACCAGGTTGCACTGGTACAGACTAACAACGGTTGGGACACCGTGCTGCACCTCACGAACCTCGATCCTTCCTCTCCGTGCACGATGGACGTTTCCCTCTACGCGACGGGCGTGTCCGACGAGGAGAACCCGACCTTCACTTTCTCCAGGACGCTCGCGCCGGGCCAGACGTGGCACCTCGATCTACGCGAGGCAGGGGTGCCGGACGGATTCACCGGTTGGGCTTCCTGGGCTTCCGGTAGTCCTCTGGAAGGCTGTTTTGCGGGCCCCAGCGTTGTGGTAGACCGCATCAAGCGTGTTGCCGGGCCGGACGGGCAGTTAGCGGTTCTCGTTCTGTCGTTCACGGTCTCACAGGGACACTTCGCGCCCCTCGTCTTCGGACCAAGCTCCGGATGGAATACCGGCGTGGCCGTCGTTGGTCACAAGGCGTTCGCCCTTCATGCGTTCGCACCAGACGGTTCCTGGCTCAAGAGCGTCGAGGTCCCGATCGCGGGCTCGCAACGGTTGCTCGACCGCGACCCGTATCAAGAGCTCTGGTCGCGTGGCCAGACCATTCTCTACCGGCCGGATCTCCCGGTCGCGCAGGCGGCCGCGGTTCTCGAATTCCGATCCGGAGATACCTACCCTGCCGTGACCGACCTGGTGAGGTACGGAGAGCCTGGACAGCCATCCCAGGCGATGAGCTATCCCCTCCTGGAGGGCGTATCGGAGGAACAGCGCCTGGCTCTACCGTTGGTGCAACGCCGTTCCCCAGGCGGGGAAGGTTTCGACACAACGCTCTACCTCTTCAATGCCGCGTTCGAGGGTACAGCCACTGTCGAGCTCCAGCTCTTCGACCTTGACGGTACGCCGCGGATGGCCCCTGCCGGGCAGCCGTGGCGCATCGCGATCCCGGCGTACGGCACTGCCTCCATCTCGCTGGCGGACCTGGACTGGATACCCGAGGGGTGGCAGGGTTCGGCAGTCGTTACGGTGGTCGAGGCGCCGCATCGCGTGGCCGGCCTGGCCACGCTGATCAGCGACGATGTCGTGGGAGATGGAGGCGCCGCACTTCCGTTGACCCCAATTCTCACCACTGCTGGTAGCGCCGAGCCACCCTCCCCACGGCTCGACGTCGATCCCTCGAATGCCCCAGGCGGTCTCGGGTGGCCGGACTTCTCTCCGCGAATCGGCTCGACCTGGGTGATCGGCGCCGTGCTGATCGTCGACGTGATCGACGGTCCAAACGCGGGATTCCACCTTGTGACGGGTAGCTCGTCGCTGCTTCCCAAGTTACCAAGGGGTGGCACCGACACCGTCCGCGTCTGCTGGGATCTCGATGGCAGCACCACCTGCGACCCGAGCGAGCCTGAGGTCGTCGTGCCGGTTACCTGGGCCGAGCAGCCAGGCTCTCCATAGCCTTGTCCGCATCCTGACGCCTGACCGTTCGCCGCTGCGTACTATCATTGGAACGTCCTGGATCCAGCCGGCCGCCGCGCCGTCGTGGGCAGCACTGGGCTCTAAGCGCGGGAGAGCGGCCGGTGGATCTGCGTGCCGGGAGATGCATGATGACGCTCGGCCCTGTCGCCCTGTTCGGTTCCGGCGAGACCTCGAAGCAAGGCCGCCAGGTGCACGAGCGCCTGCTCAGCCGCTTCTCCCCGCCGGTGCGGATCGCCATCATCGAGACGCCGGCCGGCTTCCAGCCTAATGCCGGTCTGGTCGCGGCGAGGATCCGCGACTTCTTCGTTCAGAGCCTCGTCAACTTGCGCCCCGAGGTCCGCTTGGTCCCGGCTCGCCGGCGCGACGGCGTCTACAACCCCGACTCCCCGATCGTCACCGAGCCGCTGCTCTGGGCCGACTACCTCTTCGCTGGGCCGGGTAGCCCCACCTACATGGTCAAACACCTGCGCGGGACGCGGACGCTGGCGTTGCTCCTGGAGCGCTGGCGCTCAGGTGCCGCCGTGGCCTTCGCCAGCGCGGCCGCCATCGCGACCGGCCGCTACACGCTGCCTGTCTACGAGATCTACAAGGCCGGCTTCGATCTGTACTGGAGCGACGGGCTCGACCTGCTGGCCGAACTCGGGCTCTGCCTGGCAGTGATGCCGCACTGGAACAATGCCGAGGGTGGGCGAGAGCTCGACACCAGCCGCTGTTTCATGAGCGTCGAGCGCTTTCGCTATCTCCGTCGCATGCTGCCGCGCGAGGCGGTGATCCTCGGTATCGACGAGCACACCGCCTGCATCATCGAGCCTGACTGGCAGACCGCCCTCGTGCACGGAGCTGGCACGATCACCATCATCGCCGGCGATCGCGAGCTGGTGGTGCCGAGTGGCGAGCGGTTCCCGCTCGGCTGGTTGCGGAACGACCCCTGAGCCTTCTCTGTCGCAGAGTGTGTACCAGCTCTTCTGCTCGCCGCACAGGTGTCGACTCGGATGCTGGGAGTCTACAAGCGTCGGACCATGCGACCGCTGGCGAGATAGGGATGTCCTCCCTGGGTGCACGCAGACAGGCGACCACGCCGGGAGACACGTAGCTCAGTCGTCCGGCGGCGTTTCCACGATCCGCGTGTGTTCGCCTGTTGAGGGGGCTTCCCGCGGGGCCCGGCGGCGGTACGTCTCTGGCGCGAAGAGTCCGAAGAGCACGCCGGTGGTGACCACCAGCGCAGCCGTGCCGGTGAGCGCGGTCGTCGTGCCGGGCAGATCGCTCAGCCAGCCGAGAAGCGCCGGGCCGATCACGTAGCCAGAGTCGGCGAGCATCCGGTAGGTGCTCATGGCAGCGGCGTTCATCCCCGGAGGCGCGATGTCGGCCGCGTAGGCGGCCGGCGCCGCGCCGCTGATCCCGCTGGCCAGCGCCCAGAGCAGACAGGCGATCAGGAACCACGTGTAATCCGGCGCCAGCGCGAAGCTGACCAGCCCAGCCCCGCTGAGGAGGGTAGAGGGGACGATAACCGCCTTCCGGCCGAAGGTATCGACGAGTACCCCGGACGGATACGCGCCGAGCAGGGCGAGCACGCTGATCAGCGCGAGGCCTAGGCCGATCTGGGCTGGATCCAGGCCCATCGCCTGCTGGGCACGGACAGGCACTAAGTTGAACAGCGCGCCGGTACGGGCGAAGAACGACGCGAAGGAGAGCAGGCTGACCAGCAAGAAGGGCCGGCGACGGAGCAACAGGCTGATCTGCCCCAGGTACTGCAGCCGCATCGCCTCGCTGACGGCGCGCGCTGGCGCGGCCGGCCGGGTCTCCGGTACGCGCCAGAGTGCCAGCAGGGCCACGACTGTGCCGAATGCAGCGTACGTAAAGAATGGGAACGCCAGGCCACCGAGTTCAGCCAGGAGCCCGCCGGGCAGCGGGCCGATCCCGACCGCGAAGAGGAAGACCGCCGTGTAGAGCGCCATCGTGCGCCCGCGCGTCTCCGGCGTGGTGATCTCGGCCAGGATCACCTGACCGCTGGTCAGTACCATCGCCGCACCGCTCCCGGCCACGAAGCGCCCCAGCAGGAACACCTCGTAGCTGGGTGCCAATCCGCAGATCAGGTTTCCGACAACGGTGATCGCTCCGCCGGCGGCCAGCGACCAGCGTCGGCCGGCACGGTCAGCCAGCCAGCCGGCGGGGACGGAGGCGGTGAAGCGCGCCAGCCCATAGATGGCAATGGTCAGCCCGATCAGCGCCTGGGAGACACCGAAGGCAGCGGCATAGAGTGGCACCACCGGCACAATGCTGCCGAAGCCGAGCTGGTTGACGGCGATGACGACGCAGATCCAGGCCAGCACCTGGTTACGGCGATACCAGGTAGGCAGGCCACGCAGCCGTGCGATGACCCTCAGGCGGGAGCGCTGGTCCTCCACCGTACCTCCTCAGAGCCGGCGGCCTCGCTCGATCTTACCGCCGCACGCTATCCTAGGTCCTAAGAGTGAGGTACGCATGCTGCGAGGTGAGCGATGACCGGCGAGGTGTCAGATCAGGTACGGGTGGTACGTTGGGATCGACCGGAGCAACCAACCGAGGAGTCTGTACTCCGGCGGATGATCGATGAGGGGCTCGATCCCTATCGCTGGGCGAACGGTCCGGGCGATGTCTACCCCGCCCACCGGCACCCGTACCGTAAGGTGCTCTACGTCGCGCGCGGCTCCATCCGCTTCGAGCTCCATCCCGGCGGGCCGATCGACCTGCGAGCCGGTGATCGACTCGATCTGCCGGCCGGCATCGAGCACAGCGCGGTCGTCGGGCCGGAAGGAGTAGTCTGCCTGGAGGCTCACCTGCCGCCGCGAGGGGGAGTGACGGGTTGA
>BEIC01000172.1 GCA_002898875.1 bacterium HR26 | reverse complement strand
ACCGGCGCTGGCGGCTGCCAGCCAGCCCCGGCTTTGGCCTTGAGGTCGAGGAGCTTGCGGTAGGCTTCCTCGGGAGTCCTGCCGTAGACCGACTCCTGCTTGCCGTTGATCCTGACCCGGCCCTCGTACCTGCCATCTCTGCGAGGCCGGATGCCTCGTGGCAGACTCTGACCCTCGGTTGACCCTCGCCTGACCCTCATCTGATCCCCTTTCCCCGGCTCGCGCCGAGGGGGGCAGCAGGGCCAAGTTTGGCTTCTGGATGGTGCCGGAGGAGGGACTCGAACCCACACGGGGGTTGCCCCCCAGCGGTTTTTGAGACCGCCGCGTCTGCCGTTCCGCCACTCCGGCCAGACGCTTCCAAGTATAGCCCTCTCCGCTTACCCTTGCAGGCATGAAGCCCCCAGATCATGCCGGCTTCACCCGGTCAGCGCAAGCGATCGCTCCCCAGCTCGACAGGGCTTGTCGCCCTCGCTCGATCGCATTACACTGAGGGTGGTTACACGAGCTTAGGCGGGGATCTGTAAGGCAATCTCACGGCGGCTCCAACACGGTAGTGTGTGGGTGTCGACCGGGCCTGCGGCCTGGCGTGGAGGAAGGGGGGACTGTCATGCCTGTACGGATTGCGACGGCGACCTGGAACGGCCCGTTGCAGGGTGGAACAGGCCAGATGACGGCCGGCAGCGGCGCCTTCAACGTGAGCTTCAGCGCCGGCACGCGCTTCGGTGAAGAGCCTGGTACCAACCCGGAGGAGTTGATCGGCGCGGCACATGCCGGCTGCTTCAGCATGGCGCTGGCCTTCGCGCTCGGCCAGGCCGGGTACCAGCCCAACCGGATCGAGACGACGGCCCGGGTCCGGATCGAGCAGGTGGAGAGCGGCTTCCGGATCACCAGGATCGAGCTGGACACGCAGGGTGACGTCCCTGGCATCGACGAGCAGACGTTCCGGCAGTTCGCCGAGCAGGCTAAGAACGGCTGCCCGGTCTCCCAGGCGCTGCGCGGCGTGGACGAGGTCGTCCTCAGCGCTCGCCTGGCGGGCTAAGCAACAGCGCCGCGATCAGGGCTGGCTCGGGGAGCGTTTGGTCGACCAGACTCCAGCTTTGGCTGCTCCCCACGGGAACGAGACCAGCGTTCGAGTCGGAACCACCGCAACGTTGCCGGGGTTCCGGAGCCATCGCGGGCCCCGGCAGCCCAGCGTACTACCGAGACGTCTCGTAGCGCCCTGCTGATACTCGCCGCTGCCGTACCGCCCGTCTCAGACGAAGATGTCCAGCGGCAGCAGGGCGCTGACGATGAAGTTCGGCACGTCCACCACTTGGCTCACCCGGAGATCGACCGCCACGCTGCAGAGCGCGTAGGCCTGCTGGCGGTCGAAGCCGCGGGTGCCGAGGTAGTCGATCATCTTGAGCAGGGCATCGCGCGCGGCCAGGGTCAGATTCTCCGACTCATTCGTGCCGTCCTCACGCACGCAGATCCCGGTGGTCGCGTAGAAGCGGCGCGGCGCCGCCATCTCCGGCTCGGTGAAATAGCCGTCGCGCAGGAACTGGAGCGTGCGGATGTTGCGGCGCTGCGCCTCGCCCTTGTGCACGCGGAACTCGACGTGCACCGCCGCCCGCATCTCGATCGCCGTGCCGCACGCTTCGCAGTCGCCTTGCGCGAAATGAACGTCGCCGGTGGAGAAGAGAGCGCCCTCGACCCAGACCGGCAGGAAGACGCTCGCTCCCGGCGTGATCTGCTTGATATCGATGTTGCCGGCGTTCTCGCGCGGTGGGATCGTGCGCAGGCCCTCGGTAGCCACCGGCCCCTGCGCCGGCACGGCGTCGGTAGGATCGGGCGGCAGCGCCACGCCGCCGCGGGCCGCCAGCTCGGCCTCGCGCTGGGTCGCCTGCTCGCGCAGCTCGCGCGAGGGCGCGACGCCCAGGATGCCAGGGTGCGGGCACCGCCGGATACGCACCCCGGGGAGCTGCGGCGACTCGGCGTAGTCGCCGACCAGGTGCCAGTGGATGAGGTACGGCTCGGGGAAGACGTCGCGCAGGAAGCCGAAGCCGGGAACCTCAGCCGTATATCCCCAGTGCTCCCAGGGATCCGGTTCGATCTCCAGCAGCTTGACCTCGAGGAGGTCGCCAGGTTGTGCCCCCTTGACGTAGACCGGCCCGGTCAGGGGATGGACCGGGCCGAGCCGCGCTCGGGCGACATCGTCCGCCGTCGACCGGAGCGTGAGCTGCGCATCGAGCGCGTCGCGCGTCTCGAGGATGACCCGCTCGCCCGGCTCGACCTCGAGGATCGGCTCGATCGCCTCATGCCAGCGGTTGTGGCCGGTCCGCGGCTCCTCAGCCAGCGGCTTGAACGGGTCGATGCTGACGCGGTGCACTTTGGCCGCCATCCGCTCCCTCCCTTCAATCGCGCGCCGCGGCAGAGAGGGCGCGCTGGGCTGTACTCGACACCCGCACCATACCGCGCCTCATCAGACTGGGCAAGGGGATCCCCCTCACGAGCCCAATCTCGTGCGAACGCGTTGCACGCTCGAAGTCCACGACGCGCAACGTGAAGCGAGACGATAGGCGAGAGCACCGCGGCCTCACGGCGGTTCCACGTGGCAATGGTGGGATAGCAGTGTCCTGGCTGCGGCGGAGCCTTCCGCGTGCCCAGGTTCGGGCGACGACGCCGGACTCTGGGTCATGTCCTAACAAATAATGGTGTCTTGACAAATAGAAGGATCCCTGCTACGATACGTAACGAAGCACGAATTGAAACACGGTAGAAGCCTGCGACCCAACTTCCGATATTGAGACCGTAGCTTCCCCCAGGGGCGTGCTACGTGGGAAGGAGGTGGATCGCGGCAAGCCTTGCTCTACCCTTCCTCGTCGTCATCGGTGTGGCGCCACGCCACGTTCGCTTAGGGAGGGATGAAGCCGATGACTACGGAGATGACTCCTCAGACGACTGCTCCAATCCCGAGGATCGAAATCCCCCCGGTGATCCGTGAGCTGGGACTCGACAAGCAGAACCGTGCCCTGATCGGCCGGCTTATCCTTACCGGTGGCTTCGGATTCGCTGCGGAGGGTCCTGGTGGGCGATTGTACGCTCAGGTTCGCATCCCCACGGACGAACTGATCTGGCAGCCCTCAGTCATCATCATGCCCCACGAAGGTGAGCTTGAGCTCGAGCTCATCAACGACGACGACAATGATCACGCCGCTTTCTTGCCAAGCAATGGCGATTTCCAGTGGATTCACCTTGTGCAGCACTCGCGTGGGAGTGCCACGCTCAGCCTCGATGGTCCAGGCTGCTATTGGTTCGGTTCACCGTACGGGAACGACGAGGGCCGAGGACTCGTCGGTGTGATCGCTGTGCTCGGCGAGACGCCACCACAGGCTCGTCTCGATCGTCCACCGCAGCCTCGGCCATGAGACAGGACGACTGAGCCTCGAGTGCAGAGAGGAGCGAGCCATGTCGTATGTCTCAGCAGGACGGGCTATCCCTCTGTCGACCCTCAGCGGTGTGGTTGGCAGCGCACCGCCGGTTGCCCAGAACGTCACGTTCGAGCGGATTCTCGAGGCCCGGACCAAAGAGCCCCACAACTGGCTCACTTACTACGGGGCATACGACGGGCAGCGGTTCAGCCCGCTCGATCAGATTAACACCCAGAACGTCTCCCGTCTCCGGCCGGCATGGGTCTTCCAGTTTGGCACGATCGGGATTATGGCGGGCGCATCGACGTACGCGTTCGAGGCCACTCCGATCGTCGTCGATGGCGTCATGTATGTGTCTGGCTGGGACGGCTGGGTCTGGGCCCTCGACGCCAAGACCGGGAAGGAACTGTGGCGCTACAAGCATGCGAGCCCGTTCGATATCACGCTCTGCTGCGGCAACGTGAACCGTGGGGTCGCCGTGGCCAAAGGCAAGGTCTTCCTCGCCACGCTGAATGCCCGGCTCGTCGCGCTCGACGCCACCACCGGCAAACAGCTCTGGTCACGGCCATTCGGCGATGTGCGGGCTGGTGAGAGCGCCACCGTCGCCCCTCTGGTGGTCAAGAACCTGGTCATTGTCGGCAGCTCGGGTGGGGAGTTCGGAAACCGCGGCCACCTTGATGCGTTCGATATCGATACCGGGGAGCACGTCTGGCGCACCTACACGGTGCCCAAGCCGGGCGAGCCCGGCTCCGAGACCTGGCCTGCTGAAGGCGAGCCCTGGGCGCGGGGCGGCGGGAACTGCTGGGTCACCGGCACGTATGACCCCGAGCTGAACCTCCTGTACTGGGGCACGGGCAACCCCTCGCCCGACTTCGACGGTACCGTCCGCGAGGGCGACAATCTCTACACTGACTGCGTTATCGCCGTGGATGCCGATACTGGAAAGATCCGCTGGCACTACCAATTCACTCCTCACGATGTGTGGGACTACGATAGCACCATGGAGTGTATCCTCTTCGAGCTCGACGGCCAGAAGCTGTTGGGACACTTCGATAAGAACGGATACTTCTTCGTCCTGGATCGCACCAACGGCAAGCTGGTTCGAGTGGCCCCGTTCGCCGACCGGATCAATTGGGGCCAGATCGACGCCAGCGGCAAGGTGACGGTCTTGGTGGCCCCCAAGGAGGGCGAGGAGGTTCACTTCTGGCCAGGCCCGGCCGGCGCGAAGGAATGGACGCACGCAGCATATAGCCCGCAGACAGGGCTCTTCTACGTCCCGCTCCAGGAGGTGGGAGCGAGGGTTATGCTGCGACGGCGGATGTTCAAGGAGAACATCCCCTACTGGGGCGCGCACGTTCTCACTGACACCGAGGATATCTACGGAGCGATCAAGGCCGTCGATCCGCGGACTGGGAACGAAGTCTGGCGATGGCGGAACGATCATCCGATGTGTGCCTCGGTGCTGGCTACTGGCGGTGGCCTTGTCTTCGCCGGAGCGCCAACTGGGGAGTTCTACGCGTTCGATGCGCGCACTGGCGACGTGCTGTGGCAATTCCAGTGCGGCAGTGGCCACCACAGCAGTCCAGTCTCGTACATGGTGGACGGAAAGCAGTACATCGCGGTGCCAGTCGGCTGGGGAGCGTGGCGTGAAGGGTTTGACCCCAAGGCGCTAGGCGTCCCGCCTGGCAATGCGCTGTTCGCATTCGCACTACCGGATTGAATTGGAGAAGGGCAAGACACATACTAGAAAGGAGGTAATGCACGATGGCTGAATGGCAGACCCCTGAGTTCGAGGAAATCGAGACCTCGGCTGAAGTGACAGCCTACGCTGCCCACTGGGAGTAGCGTGACTGGAGGGCGCCGGGTTACTCCCCCGGCGCCCTTCCAATCCTCAGTCGTCACGAGCTGATGGTTGGGGGGTGTGCGTGTGGGTGCGCATACTTGGCTCGGCTGCCGGCGGAGGGTTCCCACAGTGGAACTGCAATTGCCCCCAATGCCAAGCCGTGCGCAATGGCTCGCGGCCATGCCGACCGCGCACCCAGTCGTCGGTTGCGGTGAGCACCGATTACCGGCGATGGTTCCTGCTCAACGCTTCACCTGACATTCGCTGCCAATTCGAGTCCTTCCCTGCCCTGCACCCATCGGGAAGTCGGGATTCTCCGCTGCAGGCAGTGCTGTTGACAGACGCCGAGCTCGATCACACGCTCGGGTTG
>BEIC01000171.1 GCA_002898875.1 bacterium HR26 | reverse complement strand
GGCGCCGTGCTGGCGGCTTGCGGTGGTGGCGAGGAAAGCGGTGCTTCGACCCCGAGCGGCGCTACCGGTGCCCAGGCGAGCCCGACGACCGCAGCCGCGACAACGCCGGGCCAGCAGGCCACCGGCACCCCCACCGCAGTTGCCGGCCAGCCCCGGCGCGGCGGGGTCTGGCGGATGGCGCTCCACGCTAACCCGACGGCCTACCCGATCACGATTCCCGGCGCGCTGGCCGATATCCTGGTGAACAAGACGATCTACAACTGCCTGACGCAGTACCAGCTCAAGGGCAACCAGATTGAGGTAGTGCCCGACCTGGCTGAATCCTGGGAGGCGAACGACGACCTGACCGAGTACACCTTCACGCTCAAGCAGGGGGTGACGTGGCACGACGGCCAGCCGTTCACCGCCGACGACGTGAAGTTCACCTTCGAGGCGATCCTCAATCCGAACGTGAACGCCGCGCTTCGCGGGCCGGTGTCGGCGATCGACCGCGTCGAGGTCGTGGACGAGCACACCGTGCGCTTCATCCTCAAGCGGCCGTTCGCGCCCTTCCCGGTAATGTTGGGCTACAACCAGGCGATTGTCCCCAAGCACCTGTTGGACGGACAGGATCTGAACCAGCCGACCGAGTTCCTCAAGAATCCGATCGGCACCGGGCCGTTCAAGTTCAAGGAGTTCGTCCAGGGCAGCCACCTCGAGGTGGTCGCCAACCCCGATTTCTTCGACGGCGCGCCGTACCTCGATGGGATCATCTTCAAGGTCATCCCCGACGGGAACGCCCGCGTCGCCCAAGTCAAGGCCGGCGAGGTCGACTTCACTGTTATCGAGCCGCCACAGATCGATGCGCTCAAGGACGCGGAGAACGTTGAGATCCGTGAGGCGCCGCAGGTCAACTACTACTTCTTCGCCGTCAACCACACGGTGCCGCGCCTCCAGGATGTGCGCGTGCGCCGGGCGCTCTCCCACGCGATCGACAAGCAGGCGATCGTCGATCGCGTGCTGCGCGGGTATGGCCAGGTCGCCACCGGGCCGATCAACCCGCTGCTCGGCGACTACTACAACCCCGATGTCACCACCTACGAGTACGACATGGAGAAGGCGGCTGCGCTGCTTGAAGAGGCAGGCTGGACCAAGGGCCCGGATGGCATCCTGGTGAACGCGGCCGGCGAGCGCTTCACCATCCTGTTCAATGGTCCCAAGGGCTTCCCGGTGATGGAGCAGGTCATCACCTACGCCCAGCAGCAGTACCAGAAGCTCGGCATCGAGGTGACGCTCGACATCGTCGACTGGCCGGTGCACCTGGAGAAGTACCGGAATCTCGAGTACGACCTGCTGATGGAGTGGTGGATCACCCCGCCGGATCCCGACCTCTACGACCACTACTTCAGCGAGTCGGCGCAGAACCGTTGGGCGTACAAGAATCCTCAGCTCGACGAGTTGCTCGTCCAGGCGCGGAGCGAGGCGGATCGGGCCAAGCGCGTGCAGCTCTACCACGAGATCCAGAAGCTGATCGCCGATGATCTGCCGGTGATCTACCTCTACTACCCGCGCGAGCTGCAGGCGATGAACAAGCGGACGAAGGGTCTGCCTTTGATCGGCTACCGCGACGCGCTGACCTGGATGGAGAAGGTCTGGATCGAGGAGTAGCAGGAGAACCGCCGCCGCTCGCCTGGCTCCGGTACACAGGGCTGCCCCCGAGTGTTCCCTTGCCCCTCCCTCGTGACCCGCGAAGGGAGGGGCCGGGGCAAGCCGGGACTGAGGTAGGCGAGGAGCGAGGCAGTGTCCGAGATCTGACGGTGCCGGGGAGACCATGAGGGTCGGGGTGGTGCGGGACAAGGCGCGTCATCGATCAGGGTGAGAGGCACGCATGGCCGCTTACGTCGTGCGCCGGCTGCTCCAGGCAGTGGTGCTGCTGTTTATTGTCAGCGTGCTCACGTTCCTGCTGATCCACTCGGCGCCGGGTGGACCGGCGCTCCTCGCCAACCCGGACCTGAGTCGAGAGCAGATCGAGCAGATGCGGGAGCAGCTCGGACTGGACGACCCGTTGCCGGTCCAGTACCTCCGGTGGCTGGGCAACGTGGTGCAGGGCGATTTCGGCAGCAGCTACAACACGGTGCAGCCGGTCACCCGGCTGATCGCCGAGCGGCTGCCGAACACTGTGATGCTCACCGGCCTCGCGCTCGTGCTGTCCATCGCGATCGCGGTGCCGCTCGGCGTCCTCAGCGCCCTCAAGCGCAACTCGGCGCTCGACCGGATCATCGCCGGCTTCAGCTTCATCGGCGTCTCGATCCCGGTCTTCTGGCTCGGCATCATGTTGATCATCGTCTTCGCCGTGCAGCTCAAGGTGTTGCCGGCCGGTGGGATGTACACGCTGGGCGCTGAGTTCTCGCTCGTCGACCGGCTCGAGCATCTCCTCCTCCCGACTCTGGTGCTGGTCGTCGCCAACCTGGCCGAACTGACGCGCTATACCCGCTCTGGGATGATCAACGTGCTGAGCGAGGACTACATCCGCACGGCGCGGGCCAAGGGGTTGCCGAACCGCGTGGTGCTCACCCGGCACGCGCTGCGCAACGCGCTCATCCCGGTGATCACCATCATCGGAGTGCTGCTTCCGCGCGCCGTCAGCGGCGCGGCGATCACTGAAACTGTCTTCTCCTGGCCGGGGATGGGCCGGCTGGCGGTCGAGGCGGCGATGACCCGTGACTATCCCGTCGTGCTCGGAGCGACGCTCACCGTGGCGCTGGTCGTGGTTCTGAGCAGCCTGGTGACCGATCTCCTCTACGCGTACATCGACCCGCGCATCCGGCTGGGCTAGAGGGCGAGCGAGGATGACCGGAACGTCGATCAGTCGCTATCTCGAGCAGGTTCAGGAGCGGCCTCGCCGCTCCTGGTGGGCGCTGGCGCGCCGGCGCTTCTTGCGCAACCGGGTCGCGATACTCGCGGCGCTCTACCTGGTCGCGATGTACCTGGTGGCCCTGCTCGCCCCGGTCGTCGCGCCGTACGATCCGAACGAGGGCGACATCCTGTACATCCACGCCCGGCCATCGCGCGAGCACTTGCTCGGCACCGACGAGAACGGCCGCGACGTGCTCTCCCGACTGATCTACGGTGCCCGCATCTCGATGAGCGTCGGCCTCATCGCGATGGTGATCTCGATCGCGATCGGCTCGCTGATCGGCGGGGTCAGCGGCTATGCCGGCCGGGTGGTAGACAGCGTGCTGATGCGCGTCACCGATGGCATGATGGCGATCCCCTACTTCTTCCTCGTCCTGATCGTGGTAGCTGTCTTCGGCTCGAGCTTCCGCAACATCGTCCTGGTCATCGGCGTGACGAGCTGGATGGTGGTAGCGCGCATTGTCCGCAGCGAGGTGCTGCGTACCCGCGAGCTCGACTTCGTGCTGGCCGCTCGTGCGCTGGGCGCCTCGAGCACGCGCATCCTGCTTCGCCACATCCTGCCCCACGCCGTGCCCTCGATCATCGTGGCGGCAACGCTGGGCGTGGCCAACGCTATCCTGCTCGAATCGGCGCTGAGCTACCTCGGGCTCGGCATCCAGCCGCCACAGGCGAGCTGGGGCAACATGCTCAGCAACTCCCAGGCCTACCTCTGGGAGAACCCGTTGTTGCCGCTCTATCCCGGCCTGCTCATCCTGCTGACTGTGCTCGCCTACAACTTTCTCGGTGACGCGCTGCGCGACGCGCTCGACCCTCAGTACCGGGAGGGACAGCTATGACGTCTCCTGCCCTGCCGACCATCGGGCTGGCCGGCGACCTGATGCTGCGGCGGCCATTGCCGGACGATGCCTTCGCCCGGCGGCCAGGGCTGGCGGCCGCGCGTGAAGCGATCCGCGCCTGCGACCTGATGATCGCCAACCTGGAGATGCCGCTCTCGCGCCGTGGCTACCGGGTACCCAAGCACTCCAATCTCCGCTCCGACCCCGAGGTCATCTGGAGCGTGCGCGAGCTCGGCGTCCACGCTGTCACGCTCGCCAACAACCACATGATGGACTACGGCCCGGAGGCGATGTTCGATACGCTGGCCGCGTGCGACGAGGCGGGGATCGCCCGCTGCGGCGCTGGGGCCGACCAGGACGCCGCCCTCCAGCCCGCCTGGCTGACGACCCTGGGCACGAAGATCGCCCTGCTCAGCGTCGCCAGCACCCTGCCGGTCGAATCCGACGCCGGCCCCGGCAAGCCGGGGATCGCCCCGCTGCGGGTCCACTTCTCCTTCGAGGTCGATACCAACCTGCTGACTGAGCAACCTGGCACTGTGCCCCCGGTGCGGAGCTGGCCTGATGCAGCCGATCTCGAGCGAGTCTGCGAGCGGGTGCGTCTCGCCCGGCGCGAGGCTGATCTCGTGATCGTCGGCATCCACTGGGGCGTGCCGCCGCACTGGCTGTCTCCCTACCTGGGCCTGCTAGCCGAGTATCAGCGGCCGGTGGCTCATGCCCTGATCGAGGCCGGCGCCGACGTCATTGCCGGCCACCACTCGCACTGCCTGCACCCGATCGAGTGGTATCGAGGCAAGCCGATTTTCTACAGCCTGGGCAACTTCCTGTTCGAAGACCCGCCGGCGTTCATGGAGCCGGAGTCGGTGCTCGTGCGGCTGAAGCCGGGCGCGCCGCTAGTCGTCGAGCTAGTACCCCTGCTGCTGGACGGCGACGGCTTCCCGGCAGTGGCGAGTGGATCGGGAGCCACGTGGGTCGTCGAGAAGCTGCGGGCGATGTCGGCAAGCTACGGCTGCGCGATCGAGGAGCGCGGCGGAGGCTGGGTAGCCTGCCCAGCGTAATCGCCGTCTCCCGCGTACCGGCCGGCGCTGGTCGCCGGCCGCGGGTGACGAGCGAACGGGTGTCTTGTTAAAGGAGAGGGAGGGGTCATGACCTCGACAAGGTCGTTCGTGACCTGGAGCGATCCCGTGCTGGAGCGCGAGCTACTGTCGCAGGTCTCGCTCGATGTGCCCTGGAGCGTCGTCGAGCGGTTCTCCCGGCTGGTGCGGCTCTCGGGCTCGCCGGAGGAGCGCCAGGCGGTCGAGATTCTGATGGAGCACCTGCGCTCCTGGGGCGTGCCGCACACGCTCTACGAGCCGGTCTGCTTCATCTCCATCCCGCTGGGGGCGACGCTGCGCAGCCTGGAGCCAGGCGGCAAGGCCTACCGGGCCAAGACCGTCTCGATGTCGGTCTCTACCGGTGGCGAGGAGATCACCGGCGAGCTGGTCTACGTGCCTGGCGCTGGTGGAACCCAGGCCGGCGACGTGTTCTCCGCCGGGGTGGACCTCGGCGGGCGGGACGTGCGCGGCAAGGTCGTCCTGACGGAGGGGATGGCGTCCCCGGGCAAGGTCAACGACGTGATGAACGCTGGCGCACTGGCTGGCATCTTCATCAACCCGGGTACCTACATCCACGAGGGGATCTGCACCACCATCTGGGGTACGCCCGATCTCGATAGCATGAAGCGCCAGCCCAGCATCCCAGTGCTGGCGGTCAATAACCCCGATGGCCAGGAGCTGATCGCGCTGGCGAAGCGTGGCGGGCGGGTGGCCCTCTCTACCCGGCTCGACACTGGCTGGCATCCGATCCCGGTGCTGGTGGCCGAGATCCCCGGCCGGTTGATCCCCGAGGAGTTCGTGCTTCTCCACGGCCACCTCGACTCCTGGCACGTCGGCATCGG
>BEIC01000170.1 GCA_002898875.1 bacterium HR26 | reverse complement strand
ATCAAGCCTGCCGAGCGCCTGCGCTTCTACGCGCGCTACTTCCCGATCGTCGAGGTCAACTCGACCTACTACCGGATCCCCGAGCGTCGCGTCGTCGAGGGCTGGGCTCAGCGAACGCCGCCGGGCTTCGTCTTCGACGTCAAGCCGCCGCGCGAGCTGACCAGCACGCCGGAAGAGCCGGGCGGCGAGGCCCCGACGCCGGACGCCGACGTGGCCAAGGCCTTCGCCGAGGCGATCGCGCCGCTGGCCGAGGCAGGCAAGCTAGGAGCCATCACCTTCCAGTTCCCGCCGTCCTACCGCAACACTGAGGAGCACCGCGAGTACCTGCGCCTTCTCCCAGAGCTGCTGCCGGGCTTCCCGCTCTCGGTCGAGTTCCGCCGCCGCGACTGGCTGGACGAGGAGCACGCTGAGGAGACGCTCGAGCTGTTGCGCGAGGCGGGCTTGAGCTTCACGATGGTCGACGAGCCGCAGATCGGCGTCGGCAGCGTGCCGCCACTCTACGCGGTGACAAACCCGCAGCTCGCGGTGATCCGCTTCCACGGTCGCAACGCCGAGACCTGGTACCGCTTCACCGGCAAGACCGGCGAGCGCTTCAACTGGGACTACAAGCCGGAGGAGCTGGAAGAGTGGCGTCCTAAGATCCTGCGGGCCGTCGAAGAGGCCCGCGCGGTCCACGTCTTCTTCAACACCAACGCCGGCAACCAGGGGCCGCGCAACGCCACGCTCCTCATGGACCTCCTCGGCATCGCTCACCCACCGCTGCCCGGAGAAGACAGCGGGGCCGAGCAGCGCCGGCTGTTCGAGGACAGCTAGCAGCGCGCCGCTCAGTGCGGCTGGAGCGCGTACTGCAGGAAGAAGTGCCAGAGGGCGTCGGCGGCCGGGGAGGCCGGGCGCCCCGCCCGGCGCACGAGCGACCAGGAGCGCCGGACCGGGAACCCCTCGACGTCGAGCACGACCAGCCGGCCGGTCTCCAGCTCGAGCTGGATCGCGTCGAGCGGCACCACGGCGATGCCGAGGTCCGCAGCCACCGCCTGCTTGATGGCCCCGCTGCTCCGCAACTCCATCGCGATGTGCAGCGGCACGCCGGCCTCGGCGAAGATACGCTCCATGTCCGCCCGCGTGCCGGAGCCGACCTCACGCACCAGGAAGATCTCTCGCCCCAGCTCCGCCAGCGGGATGCCCCGCCGGCGTGCCAGCGGATGCCGCGGGGAGGCGATGACGACCAAGTCGTTCGGCAGGAACTGCGCGATCTCCAGATCGTGCGGGTCTTCGATCAGCCCCATGATGGCCACGTCCGCCTCGCCGGCCAGCAAGCGCTGCTGCACGGCGAAGCGGTTGAGCACGTCGAGCGAGAGCTCGATGCCCGGATAGGCCCGGTGGAAGGCGCCGAGCACGCGCGGCACGACGTAGATGCCGGCCGTGGTGCTAGCCGCGACCGCCACGCGCCCGCGCTGCAGGTTGTTGAGGTCATGGACTGCCCGCATCGCGTCGCCGAGCAGCTCCATGACCTGCTCGGCGTACGGCAGGAGCTGGCGCCCGGCCTCGGTCAGCTCCACCGAGCGCCCGGTGCGCTCGAAGAGGGTCAGGTGCAGTGCCTGCTCCAGCGCCTTGATCTGGGCCGAGACGGCCGGCTGGCTGACGCAGAGCGCCTGAGCCGCGCGCGAGAAGCTGCGGTGCTTCGCGACCGCGTGGAAGACCTGGAGCTGCCGGAGGCTGATGTCCATATAGGCTTCCCCTATATGTCCATCGACAATCGTTATTGGCCATTATATGCAGATACCGCTATGCTGTGAAGAGGGCGGGGACGGTTCCGGCCCTCGGATAGTGAGCGGAAGGAGGGTACGATGCCCCGGTGCTTGAGATACGGTGATGCGCAGTTCACGCCGCACGCCTCCATCGCTCCCCGGCTTGGCCAGAAATCCTCCAGTGCCTGCTGCCCCGTAGTACGACGCTAGCTCACGACAACCCCATCCACGGGCACCGCCTTACCGCCCTGCGGATGAAGGACTGCTCATACCCGCTTTCAAACGACGCGATCTACACGTACAAGGGAGAGGAGTACGCCGATGTGGACACTACCGACCTCGTTACCTGAGAACCCGGACGCCCTGGTGTCGACGCCGCTCTTGCCCCCAGGCTATGCCGTGCCGGCCTCCCGCTGGATCCATCCCAGCACCCGCCTGCGCCAGCTCCTGGACACCCTGCCCTACGTCTTCGCGCCAGGCATCTACGACCCGCACGGCGCCGAGCTGGTCATGTACTACCGGTTCCCGGCGGTCTACTTCAGCGGCTACTCCTTCGCCATCGGCCACCTCGGCACCACGGACATGGATCTCTACACCAGCGTCGAGATCGCCGACGCCGCCCGCCGCATCGTCATGGCGCTGCGCAAGTTCCAGCTCACGATGGCAGTCGGTGACCCGGAGAAGGGGATCCCACCCAAGCACCTGCACATCCCGCCGGTCGTCGCCGACATGGATACCGGCTACGGCAACATCTTCAACGTCCAGCGCACGGCGGAGCTGTACGTCACCGCCGGCCTCGCCGGGGCCCACATCGAGGACCAGGTGATGCCGAAGCGCTGCGGGCATATCGGCGGCAAGGCGCTCATCCCGGCGCAGGAGATGATCGGCAAGCTCCGCATGATCCGCGCCGTGGCCGACGACCTCGGCAACCGCGACTTCGTGATCATCGCCCGGACGGACGCCGTCTCTGCCGTGGATGCACCGGAGTCGACGCGCGGGCTGCCGCTCGCCATCGAGCGCGGGCTCCGCTACCTCGACACGGGCGTGCCCGATCTGCTCTGGTGCGAGTTCCCCACGGCCGATCGCCGGCCGCTCGAGACCTTCGTCGCCCAGATCAAGAAGCGCTTCCCCCAGGCCCGCTTCGCTTTCAACTGGTCGTCCTCGTTCAAGTGGTACACCGAGCCGAACCCGATCTCCTTCCGCGAGCTGGGGGAGATGGACGTCAAGTTCATCTTCATCACGCTCGCCGCCCAGCACGCCATGGGCTACGGCTTCAGCGAGCTGCTCCAGGCGCTGGCCCGCGAGCACGAGCAGGCGTACATCGCGCTCCAGCGCAAGGAGTGGGCGCCGGAAGCCGACTTCCCCACGCGCAGCCACCATCTCTTCTCCGGCGTGCCCTACCATCACCACCTGGGCAAGGCGTACGACGCGCCGCGGCTGGGGAGCGAGTTCGAGGAGCCACTGCCGGACAAAGCAGTCGTCTAGCTGGCTCGCAAGCACGGGGCTGAGCACGGAGCGAGGCGGCTGCCCCTCGGGCAACCGCCTCGCGTGTCGTCCTGTATGATGCGCGGTAGACTATGGGCATATCGGCTCGTCGCACGGAGAGGGAGGAGGCTCACATGAGCGAGGCGATCCGCGTTGCCGGCCCGGTGACGCCAGAGTTCGCGGAGATCCTCACGCCCGAGGCGCTGGACTTCGTCGCGAGCCTGCACCGCGAGTTCGATGCCCGCCGCCAGGAGCTGCTCCGGCGCCGCGCCGAGCGGCAACGGCAGCTCGACGCCGGCGAGCTGCCCGACTTCCTGCCCGAGACCGCCCACATCCGGTCCGCCGACTGGCGCGTCGCGCCGGCCCCGCCGGACCTCCAGGATCGCCGGGTCGAGATCACCGGCCCGGTGGACCGGAAGATGATGATCAACGCCCTCAACTCGGGCGCGAAGGTCTTCATGGCCGATTTCGAAGACGCGCTCTCCCCGAGCTGGGAGAACGTGGTGCAGGGGCAGATCAACCTGCGCGATGCCGTCCGGCGCACCATCGTTTTCGAGGGGCCGGACGGGCGCGTCTACCGGCTGGCCGAGCGCACGGCGACCCTGCTCGTACGACCGCGCGGCTGGCACCTCAACGAGCGGCATCTCCTGGTCGACGGGCGACCGGTCTCCGCGAGCCTCTTCGACTTCGGCCTCTACTTCTTCCACAATGCCCGCGAACTGCTCGACCGCGGTACCGGGCCGTACTTCTACCTTCCGAAGCTGGAGAGCCACCTGGAGGCCCGCCTCTGGAACGATGTCTTCAACTTCGCGCAGGACGCGCTCGGCATCCCGCGCGGCTCCATCCGCGCCACCGTGTTGATCGAGACGATCCTGGCCGCCTTCGAGATGGACGAGATCCTCTACGAGCTGCGCGACCACTCGAGCGGGCTCAACGCCGGGCGGTGGGACTACATCTTCAGCATCATCAAGAAGTTCCGTCACCGGCCCGACTTTCTCCTGCCCGACCGGGCGCAGGTTACGATGACGGTGCCGTTCATGCGCGCCTACACCGAGCTGCTGGTCAAGACCTGTCACCGCCGCGGCGCCCACGCGATCGGCGGCATGGCCGCCTTTATCCCCAGCCGGCGTGACCCACAGATCAACGAGGTCGCGCTGGCGAAGGTCCGCGAGGACAAGGAGCGCGAATCGGGCGATGGCTTCGATGGAACCTGGGTGGCGCATCCCGACCTGGTGCCGGTGGCGATGGAGGTCTTCGACCGCGTGCTGGGCGACCGCCCGAACCAGGTCGAGCGCCAGCGCGACGACGTTCAGGTCACGGCGCAGGACCTGCTCGATGTGCGCGTGCCGGGCGGCCAGATCACCGAGGCGGGCTTCCGCAACAACGTCAGTGTGGGGCTCCAGTACCTCAACTCCTGGCTCCAGGGGCAGGGGGCGGCCGCCATCTTCAACCTGATGGAGGATACGGCCACGGCCGAGATCGCCCGCGCCCAGCTCTGGCAGTGGCGGTACCACCGCGCCTCGCTGGCCGACGGGCAGCCAGTGACGGCGGAGCTCTACCGGCAGGTGCGCGACGAGGAGGTCGGCAAGCTCGGCGGCCGGAGCGCCGGGCGGCTGGCAGAGGCGATCGAGATCCTCGACCGCCTGGTGCTCGACGACGAGTTCACCGAGTTCCTGACCTTTATCGCCTACGATTACATCGACTGAGCCGGTGTCGCGACCAGGGGCAGATTAGAGGCGTTCAGGCACAGGGGAGTCGTTTGCATCTCCATCGCATGACCCTAACGGCCGGGCGAGATCAAGCAGCCGGTCGGCCAGCGCCTCCAGCTCGGCACGCCCGCGCAGGGCAGCGAGCCAACGCGACGGGATCCCCGAGAGCCCGGAGCGCGCGCCGGCCAGGGCTCCGGTCACCGCGCCCGCCGTATCGGCATCGCCACCCAGGTTCACGGCCGCGACCACCGCGTCGTCGAACGAATCGTGACGCGATACGGCCCAGAGCGCGATCCGCAAGGTATTGAGCGCATAGCCGAAGGTGGGTGCCGTCTCCGGGTCGAGCGACGGTGCCTCCTCGACTGCCCGGCGAACCGCGGGCTCCGGCACCGCAGCCGCTGCGGAGAGGAGCATTTCAGCCGGAGCCGCAGTCGCCTGGATCGCAGTCGCGATCGCCTGCCCCAGGGCGACGCAAGCCCACATCGCCTCGGGGTGCGCGTGGGTTATCCGCGACACGTCCAGGCTCGCCTGCACCAGCTCACGCGGGCGCCAGGTGTGGAACAGCGCGACCGGCGCCGTCCTCATCAGCGAGCCGTTGCCGGCCGTTCGATGCGGGGCCGCAAGGTAGACCCGCTGGGCTGCATCGTCCCAGCGTTCACCACTGACGATCCGGGAAAGGACAGCCGCCACGGTTCTGCCGACGTCCTTGGGGCCGCTCAGAAACCACTGGACGAAACGCCGCGCGATGTCCCCGGGTTCCACTCGACCGA
>BEIC01000169.1 GCA_002898875.1 bacterium HR26 | reverse complement strand
CAGGTCGAACTCCCGCTCCCACCTGAGTGACGTCCGATTGCCGGCCGGATTGAAACCACCGCTTCATGTCCCCAGGGAGCTAGACCGGGATGATGAGGCGCGCGAGGTCGCGCGGGTAGTAGGTGATCAGCTCCACGCCCTCCGGCGTCACCGCGACGGTGTCGGAGTGGCGGAACCCGCCCAACCCCGGCACGTAGATCCCCGGCTCGACGGTGAAGACCATCCCGACCTCGATCGTGCGCTGATCGCCGATGTCGAGGAAGGGGGCCTCGTGCACCTGCGTCGACTTGGCGTGCCCGGTGTGGTGCCGCCAGTACGGCTCCAGCCCGTGCTCCGTGAAGAAGTCGCGCACCACCCGGTCCACCGCCCCGCAGGGGATGCCGGGCTTGACGCTCTGAATCGCCAGGGTCTGCACTTCGAGCATCAGGTTGAAGAAGCGCTCCTGCTTGGGCGTCGGCTCGCCCATGATCATCGTGCGCTCCAGCTCGCAGCTATAGCCCCAGATGGAGGCGGTTGCCCCGGTGACCAGGATGTCGCCGGGCTTGAGCCGGGCGTTGCTGGTCATCGCGTGTGGCAGCGCCGGTCTGCCACACGGCGAAGCCTGCAGGCACGCCTGCCGCGTGTCGTCTTCCAGCCACCGCGAAAGGGTAGGCCACTGTGCACTGCCTGCCGGAGGGCCGCTCGCCCGGCGGTCACGAGGGAATGGCGCGGGCCATCTCCAGCCCCTTGCCGATCACGTCCAGCGCGCGCTCGAGCTCACCCTCGGTGATCGTCAGCGGCGGCTGCAGCCGGAGGACGTTCCCCTCCTGCCCACCGACGCCGATCAGCACGCCCTGCTCGCGGGCATAGGCCCGGATCGCCGCTGCCTGCTTCGTCGCCGGCTGCTTCGTCTTCCGGTCGGTCACCAGCTCGACGCCGATCATCAGGCCCAGCCCACGCACATCGCCGATCAGCTCGTGTTCGTGCGCCATCTCGCGGAGCTGTGCCAGCACCTGAGCGCCCTTGGCGGCAGCCTGGCCCGGCAGGTCTTCCTCGAGCATCACCTCCAGGTTGGCCAACGCGGCGGCACAGGAGACCGGGTTCCCGCCGAAGGTGGAAAGGTGCTCGCCCGGCTGGAAGGCATCAGCAATCTCGGCGCGGGCAGTGCAGGCGGAGAGGGGAAAGCCATCGGCGATTCCCTTGGCCATCACCATGATGTCCGGCTCCACACCGTAGTGCTCGATCGCAAACAGCTTGCCGGTCCGCCCGAAGCCGCTCTGCACCTCGTCGACGATGAAGAGGATCCCATAGCGATCGAGCACCTCCTTGACCCGGCGGAAGTAGCTGGCCGGCGGCACGATGATGCCGCCCTCGCCGAGCACCGGCTCAGCGATGAAGGCGGCCACGTTGCCCGAGGTCTGGTACTTGATCGCCCACTCGACCATCTCGGCGCACCGCTCGGCGACCACCTCCGGGTCATCGCTCCCGAACGGGTTGCGGTAGACGTAGGGCGCCGGAGCGAAGGCGATGCCGGGCAGATATGGCCCGCCGCGCTTCTTGCGCTGCATGTTGCCGGTGACCGAGAGCGTGCCGACGGTGCGGCCATGAAACGAGTGGGTGAGGGCGATGAACTCCGAGCGCCCGGTATAGGCCTTGGCCATGCGCAGGGCGGTCTCGATCCCTTCGGCGCCACTGTTGCCGAAGAAGGTCTTCTTCAGCGCGCCGGGCGTGACCTGGGCCAGCCGCTCGGCCAGGTCGGCGACCGGCGGTACGTAGTAGACGTAGCTCGCCGCGTGGATCAGCTTGTCGATCTGGGCTTTGGCCGCGGCTGCGACCTTCGGGTGGCAGTGACCGGCGTTGGTCACCGCGATACCGGCGAAGCAGTCAATGTACTCGCGGCCGCCGGCATCCACGACCGTGGCGCCGCGGGCGCGCTCGACGACGACCGGCTCGATCGCAGCAACGAAGCTGGTGCAGACGTACTCCTGGTACTTGCGGATCGTGTCCATCGCCCTGCTTGTCCCTTCACGCTACCGGCACCGGAACCCCCGTCCTGCAGGCAATGACGGCTGGCCAGGGCCATTGTACGACAGGGTCGGGAATCTCCACCCCCTGCCGATGGCCGTGGGGCGATCAGTTAGGGATACCGGCTGCATCTTGCCTGAACTGGAAGGTGCCGGCTCTGCGGGGTGTGGTACGATGCCCGGCCAGAGGGAACTACGCGCTGGTTCGGGATCGGCATCCGGCATGGCTCTTGAGCATCCCAGAGCGAGTGTGAAGCCCGGCATTCTCCACTCGCTGCATGTCTATCCGGGCTTCAGGGTTCTCTTCTCCACGACCGTGGCGACGAATGCTTCCTTCTGGATGTGGCAGCTCGTCACCGGCTGGCTGGCGCTGGTGCTGACGGATTCGGCGTTCTTCGTCGGGCTGATCGGCTTCCTCGGCGGGATCCCGATGCTGCTGGTGAGCCTCCCGGCCGGGGTGGTGATCGATCGGGTCGACCGCCGGCTTGTGCTGCTGCTGGCGCAGATCAGCGTCACGCTGGTGGTCGCCGTGGTGACGTTCATGTTCTGGCGAGGCTGGCTCGTTCCCTGGCACCTGCTCGTGGGGGTTTTCCTGGCGGGCACAGCAATGTCGTTCGTCTTCCCGACTCGCAACGCGATGGTCGCCGACCTCGTGGAGCGGAACGACCTGGCGAACGCGGTCGCCTTGAACTCGGCCGGGCAGAACGCGCCGCGTGTCATCGGCCCGGCGCTGGCTGGCCCGCTGGTCGGCAGCCTCGGCATCGCCGCCACGCTGGCGCTCTGTGCCGTGTTGCAGCTCGCCTCGGTGGCGATCTCCTGGCATCTCCCGGCCCGACCCCCGCGCCGGGTGCCCCGGCCCTTGCTGGCCTCGTTCACCGAGGGGCTTTCGGTCATCCGGCGGAGCGAGTACCTGCTGGCGCTGCTGGTGCTGGCCGCGCTGCCGACCATGCTGATCATGCCCTACACCAGCCTGCTGCCCGTCTTCGCGCGCGATGAGCTGGGGCTCGGCTCCGGCGGGCTAGGGGTACTCATGGCCCTCAACGGGCTCGGGGGGCTGTGCGGCGCGCTCGCCGTTGCCGGCTTGAAGGCATTGGCCGAGTCGCCGCGGATGCTCCTTCTCAGCCTACTCAGCTTCGGGCTAGCCGTCATCGCCTTCGCGCACTCGCCGGTCGCCTGGCTGGCCGCGCTCTTCCTCTTCCTGGCGGGATTGGTCAGCTCGGTCTATATGTCGGCAAACAACACGCTGCTCCAGCTCCACGTGGACGATGAGGTGCGCGGCCGGGTGCTGAGTGTGTATCTCCTCACCTGGGGACTGCTGCCGCTCGGCACCTTGCCGGCCGGGACGATCGCGGATGGCTGGGGGGCTCCAATCGCGGTCACGATCCTGACGCTGCTCGCCCTGGCCGCCGTCGGTCTGACCGCGCTCCGGTTCCCGATCCTGCGTACCCGGCACCCCTCACCGCAGCGCCCGCCGGGCCTCCTCACGCGGGAGCGGCCCGGCGCTCGGCTCGGTGACTAGCCGGCCTCGATCGCCAAAAGGAGTTGCCGGCCGTGCGTCTCCCGTGGGTGCTGCGTGACCCCTCACTCCGGATCGTCCTGTTTCTCTCGGCCCTCGCCGGGCTGATCTCCGGCCTGGTGGTGCCCTTCATCTCGCTGATCGCGCGCGATCGCGGCGCCTCCTACGCGCTGATCGGCTTGATGGCCTCCGGGTTCCTCATCTCCCAGGCGGTGCTCCAGTTCCCGGCCGGTGCCCTCTCCGACCGCATCGGGCGCGCCGTTCCGATCGCGGCTGGCCTGGTGGTCGAGGGCCTGGCGACGGCCGCTTTCGCGTTCACGACCACGCCTGAGCTGTTCGTGCTGCTCCGGCTAGCGCAGGGTGTCGGACTGGCACTGATCTATCCTTCGGCCAGAGCGCTGATCGTCGATCTCACTCCTCCGGAGCGACGGGGGCAGGCGTTTGCCGCCTGGTGGGCTGCCCTCAACGGCGGGTGGTTGCTAGGGCCGGCCCTTGGTGGCTTGCTGGCCGGGTTGATCGGGAAGCCGCCGCTCTTCGTCATCGGCGGGGTGGGCGAAGTCGCACTGGGAGCGGTCGTGGTGGCGACCATCGGCCAGCTGAGCGCCGGCCGGCCGCGCCCGCGCCTGGCGGGCGAGCGGGTGCCGTACCGGGCACTGCTGGCCGCGCCGCTGGTGGCAGCCTTCATCCTCGCGATCGGCTTCGAGTTCCCGGTCGGCATCTTTACCGGGATCTGGAGCGTCTATCTCGCCGACCTGGGAGCGAGCGAGTTCGAGCTCGGCATCTCATTCACGACCTTCTCGGTCACCAACCTGCTCTTCCTGCCGCTCGGCGGGCGGCTGGCCGACCGCGTGCCACGCTGGCGGCGGCTGCTCGTCCTCAGCCTGGCCCTGGGGGTGATCGTGACAGGCTATGCGCTCCCCTCGGTGCCGGCCATCCTGATCCTCGGCGCGATCGAGGGCGCGATCCTCGGGTTGCTCTCCCCCTCGGTCGATGCCTACCTGGCCTCGGTGTCCGACCCGCGGGTGCAGGGGCGGGTACAGGGCGCGTATACGACCGCCGGCATGGCCGGAGCCGCGACCAGCGCGCTGTTCAGCTCAGTGCTGTACGAAGCTGGCCGCCCGGTGCCGTTCCTCACCGGAGGTACCACCCTGGTCGTCCTTGCCACGGTCGCGGTCGGGCTGATCCGGAGGGCTGAGCGGGCAGGCGGCACCCCGCTGCGGCCGGTGGAGCCGTTGGGCGCTCTGGTAACCGAATCCGCCGATCCTGGTACCGATCGTGCCGGCGATGATCCGGTTGCGCCATCAGGTACCTGAGTGATCGGTCAATCACTGCCTCGCTCGCCGGTTGCGGGCAGTTGCGTTCCAGCCCGCTGGTGAGCGCGCTCAGGCCGGGAGCGCGAGGTTCACGACATCGTCGAGCCGCCAACGGGGATTCCAGGCAACTTCCCAGGTATGCCTGCCAGGATCGACAAAGTAGCCAGAGTAGCCGCCCGGGAGGTGTCGCGAGCCGGCCTGAGCATCCTCGCCCCGGCCCTTGCCGCTTGCGCCAGCACCGAATCGACCTCCTCACGCTCCCGCACCTTGTAGGCAAGTGTCTTGTGTCCGGCCGTCAAGCGATCGCGCCTCAGGCGGCCTCCATGGCCCGGCTGTTCCTTGGATCCTGTCTCGACCGAGATGCGCAGTGGGAGGGGTGGCTATCCCCGGCATCGCCTGTGACAACTAGACAATATTTGATCATCTGCCCCTGCTGTCTGTACACTGTGTACGTGCAGAGATGGGGTGTGGAGTCGGGCAGCGTGGAGAGGAAGGGGAAGCCGATGGCTCGCAGCGAATGGTGGCGACGAGCGGCGGTCGGCTGCTGCGCGGCGCTCGCGGCCGCCTTGCTCAGCGCGATCCCGGCTGCCGCCGAGGAAGTCCACTGGATCCAGCCGGGAGAGACGCTGAGCGGGATCGCCGCGCGCTACGGTGCTGCGGTCGAGCTGCTGGCCCAACGCAACGGCATCGCCGACCCCAACCTGATCTATGCCGGTGAGCAGTTGGTCATCCCGGCATCCGGCGGGGAAGCACCCACAGGCGCCGGACCGGACACCGGCATCTACACGGTACAGCCAGGGGACACGCTCTGGGGCATCGCGGCGCGCTACAGCGTGAGTCTCAACGCGCTGCTGGCAGCGAACCCGATCGTCGATCCGAACCATATCGTC
>BEIC01000168.1 GCA_002898875.1 bacterium HR26 | reverse complement strand
TTTCTCGGTCACCGCTGCCTGGATGCACTTCAACGGCTGGTACGACGACACCGGGCAGTCGGTCGAGAAGACCAGCGTGATCCCGGCGTCGAGCAGGCTGCGGAACGGGTAGGTGAGCTGGATGCGCTCCATCCCGAGATGGCGGATGAAGCCGTCGCCGTACTCGGCGATGAAGATCGGCTGGCTCACCACCACCACGCGCAGCGCCGCGATCCGCTCGATCAGATCCGGCCGCAGGATGCCACAGTGCTCGATCCGGTGCCGGTGGTCGGGGCGCGGCTCACGCTCGAGCGCCTTCTGGTAGGCGTCCAGCACCATCTCGATGCCGCGATCGCCGATGGCGTGCACCGCCACTTGGAAGCCGGCGTGGTGGGCCTGCCAGACGTACTCCTCGAACTGCTCCCTGGGCATCATCGTCAGCCCGTAGTTGTCCGGCCGCGGGTCGTTGAGGAAGGGCCGGCTGACGGCGGCGGTACGCCCGATGAGGCTGCCGTCGATAAAGAGCTTGATCGGCCCGATGCGGAGCCGGTGGTCGCCGAAGCCCTGCTTGATCCCGAGCGCGATCAGGTGGGGCAGCAGGTTCTCGCGGATCATCAGCGAGGTGCGCAGCTTGAGGACGCCCCGCTGAACTGCCCGCTGGTAGGCCTCGATCTGGAGCGGTGAGTCGCTGCTGGCGTCGGTGCTGGAGGTGATGCCGGCGGCAGCGTAGGCGTCGTTGCAGCGGCGCAGCGCCTCGATCATCTCCTCGAGCGTCGGCGCGGGGATGACCTTGCGCACCAGCTCCTGGGCTGTCTCCTGTAGGAGGCCGGTCGGCTCGCCGTGCTCATCGCGGACGATGTGCCCACCCTGGGGATCGGGTGTCTCCCGCGTGACGCCGGCGAGCCTGAGCGCCAGCGAGTTCACGACGCACATGTGACCGGAGCCGTTGACGATGATGACTGGGTGCTCGGGCGCGGCCTCGTCGAGATCCCAGCGGGTGGGGTGACGACGCTCCTCGAGCTTGTTGTCGTCGTAGCCCCGGCCCTGGATCCAGCTCCCGGGCGGGAGCTCCCGGGCGCGCGCGGCCACGCCCCGCTTGATCTCCTCGATCGAGCGCACAGCGGGGTATCCACAGGGCACGTGCCCCAAGGTAAGCCCGAAGCTGATCATGTGGTTGTGCGCCTCGTTGAACCCCGGAAGACAGGTGCGCCCGGCCAGGTCGAGCGTGCGGTAGCCGCGCGGCAGGGCGCCCGCGACGCCGTCGCGATCGCCCGTCGCGACGATCCGCTCGCCGATGACGCCGACAGCCTCCACCTCAGGCTGCGCCGGGTCCATGGTCAGGATCGTGCCGTTGGTGATCAGAAAGGCATCTGCCATGCACTCTCTCCTGCACCCCACAGCCCTCGCCGACCGATCACATCTAGGCGACGGCACAGTAGCACGGGTTGCCCCACGGCTCAAGACTAAGAGCTCCACTTGACATATTCTCCAGCGCGGCGTAGACTGCCCATGCGCGGCATCATGGTTGCCGGCCACCAGCAGGCAGGAGCACCGGGTTGGATGAGGGAGCGTGCGCGTCACCGGCAGCGCGGTCGGAATGGCCAGCAGGCCCGATCTTGCGGCGCCTCTCCGCCGGTGCTCCCGCTTCCGAGGCTGTCGAGCGAGCTGATCGACCTGAATGAAGGGAGTGAATCAGGATGCGTCATGAGGGAGAAGAGTTCATGCAGGCCATGCAGCAGCAGCGGCATGGCATGATCCAGGCGGAGAACGCGCTGGTGCGCATGCTCGAGCGACTGGGAGTGAGCAGCTCCGGCCTCTACCTGGCCGGCCTGCTCTCCATCCTGGTCAGCCTGGCGGAGTTCGTCACCGGCCTGTTCGGCGGCCAGCTCTTCAAGGGCCCGCGCTGGGAGCGGATGGGCCTGTTCGTTGGCCTGTGGGTGCCCACCTTCCTGCTCCTGGGGAAGATCATGGAGGATCGCGAGCGGATGCGCGGCGAGCGCGTTGCGTAGCGCTCGCGCGAGCCGCTCCGGTTCGAGCGACCGCCAACACCGTGCTCGGGGCCAGGAAGACTGCTCCTGGCCCCCTTTGTTTCGGCGGTCGTCTCTCGCATCACGCAGATCGTCGCCATCACAGAAGCGAGTGGCAGCCATTACAATCGCTGGCTGAACCGTTGCCTGCCTTCTGGCCTGAGTGAAGAGGTTCCATACCTGGACGGGAAACAGACGGGATACGTCCTTGCTTCAGCACGCGCGGGACGTTCTTGCTCGGAGGGCGATCCCGGTCGACTGGGTAGAGCGGGCGCTCACGGCGCCTGAGGCGGTGGAGTCCGACCGGGTAGACTTCGAGCTGGAGCATCGTCTTCTCCGGATTCTGGAGGCAGGTAACCGGGTCGTGCGCGTGATCGTGAACCGGGCATCGACGCCACAGCGCGTTGTGACCGCGTTCTTCGACCGGAGGGTTACGCTCTGAGGCTCAAGGTAGACCAGGCAGTCGATACCCTCTACCTGGCACTGACCGAAGGTCCGGTGAGCCACAGTGAGGAGGTCGTGCCCGGCATCGTGGTGGACTATGACGAGCCGGGCCACATCGTCGGTATCGAGGTGTTCTCTCTCACCAAGCGCGCCTTAGGTCGAGCTACGCCGGCTCCTGTTCGAGACGGTCTCGTCCATCCGCTGAGAGGAAGGCGCGGGTAGTGACGAAGTGTCCCCGCCCGCCGGCGGGCCGGGCGCCACGGCCGGATTCCGCCAATCGACACCTCCCCAAACCCCTCATCGAGGTCTAGAAGCGACTCGCCGGCAGCTCACGCCAGGCTAGCTCATATGCGCGCGACGCGTTAGGATCAGCGCGGGCTGGGGCGCAGCGCATCGGAGGGAGGGTGACCCGCGTGGCCGACGAGAGCGCCGAGCAGTGGCCGTTTCCGCGCTCCTACCTCAAACTCTGCCAGGGCTTCGCCCGCTCCTTGACGAGCCGGCTCGATCCCGAGCCTGGCGACTGGCTGTGGGGGCCGAGCGGGGTAGAGGTCGTTACTCTGCCACCGCAGGGACGTAGGCCGGAGCAGGTGCTCCTCCCGCGTCTCGAGCGGCTGCTGCGCCTGCTCCAGGAAGAGGCGCCAGTGTTCGTGCTGGACTACAACCATGGGGACTACGCCTGCCTCGCCTTCGACGAGGACGGGCGATCGCTCGCCAACGTGGTCGCGCCCTACCCGGCGGAGGCCGTGCTGCGAGCGATTCTCTTCATCCGAGCGGAACGTGCCGCAAACGTCGCGAAGGAGCGTGATTATGACCGGAACAGTAGACAAGACGGCACTACTGGGTAGACTACAGGCAGTGGAGCCACTATTTGCAGCAATTGTGAGGAGGGGTCGATGGCTTCCAAAGATCCGATCAGGCGCGAGGATCTCCGCGGTACCTGGGCCATGGAGCACGCCGACGACATCCCGCCTGCACGCCGGAAAGAGCTGACCCAGCTCGCGCTCGAGCACGGGCTAGAATCGGCTGAGTCGATCCGGGATCGGGAGATCCCGCTCTTCAACCGGGGACAGTGGGGCTTCTCGAACAGCGGGACCTTCCTGCGCGTGCCCTTCCTGCGCGACATGCGTGAGCTCGGCGGGCAAGACGTCGCCTTCGTCGGTGTGCCGCTTGACACTGGCACCACCTTCCGCTCGGGTACTCGCTGGGGGCCCGAAGCCATGCGCCGCATCTCCTCGCTCAGTGGCGGGGCGAACCTGGTGCTCGGCGTCGACCTGGTGGAGTCGCTGACGATGGTGGACGTCGGCGATGTCTCGGTGATCCCGGCCAACATCGAGAAGAGCTTCGACCAGATTGACAAGGCCATCGGCTACATCATCGAGCGAGGCGTCTTCCCGGTCGTGCTCGGCGGCGACCACTCGATCGGCTATCCCGATATCCGGGGCCTGGCGCGTTACATCGACGGCAACGTCGGCATCATCCACTTCGACCGCCACAGCGATCTCAGCGAGTACAACATGGACGAGCGGATGCACGGCACCCCGTTCTTCCATGCCACGAACATCCCCAACGCGCCGCCGACCAATCTCGTCCAGATCGGCATCGGCGGCTGGACCAGCTCGCGCGACGGGCTGCGCAACGCCCGCGAGCGCAAGGCGACGGTGATCACCATCGACGACATCGACCGCTACGGGATCGAGCGGATCTGCGAGTACGCGCTGGAGATCGCCTGGAAGAACGCGCGCTGTGTCTACCTGAGCTTCGATATCGACTGCATGGATCCTGCTTTCGCGCCGGGGACCGGGACACCCGAGCCGGGAGGGCTGCTGCCGCGCGAGGTCTTCCAGATGCTGCGGCTGATCGCCCGCGAGGGGCTGGTTGGGATGGAGGTGGTAGAGGTCTCGCCGCCCTACGACGTGGCCGACGTCACCTCGCTGCTCGGCACCCGGGTGATCATGGAGGTTCTGGGCACGCTGGTGCTCAACCGCAAGCTGGGGCGCATCCCGCAGCGCGCCGAGGCACCGGGCGAGCCGGCTGTGGGCAGCGCGGAGGCGGAGCGCGGGTAACGACCGCCGGGCCAGGAGTGGCCTGCCTACCCTGGCACGATGCCGGGGGCGCTCGCTTCTGAAGCTGACCGTCGTAGCAGCCAGGGGAGCCCTCCGAACCGGAGCGCCAGGAGAATGGCCACTGCGAGGACGACTCAGCCGACGGGGCGGTAGAGGACGCCGCCGGCTGCCGGGTCAACGCCGTGCAGGAGCAGCAATGGTAAGCCGGCGATCGCGTTGAACGAGGCATGGGCGATGGTCGGCGCGAGGACGCTCCCTGAAGCGAGCCGGAGCCAGCCCAGCAGTACGCCCGCAAGCGTGCAGAAGACCACGAAGAGCGGTATCCCCGGCACATGATGATGGCCCAGGTAGTTGTAGCCGACCAGGTAGATCAGTGGGGCGTGCCAGAGTCCCTAGATCGCTCCGTGCAGGACCAGCCCGGGCCAGGGGCCCAGCAACGTCATCAGTCGGGGGAGCAGATAGCCGCGCCAGCCGAACTCCTCGCCGAAGGCGAACACGCTGTTGATCGGCACGGCGAGTGTCAATGCCAATACGATCTGCGCGATCAAGACCGTGGCTGGTGACACCGGTAGCTGTTGCCGGCTCTAGTCGAGTATCTGGTGGAGCGTTGCGAGGTTCCGGTCGAGAGGGTACAGCGACAGGCTCAGCGCGGCCACTCCCAGCGTCAGCACCGGCGGTCCGAGCCAGGCGAGCGCGATGTACCCCGGGCGTGGCCAGCGCAGCCCGGCATCGGCAAAGCCGCTGCGCTCGACCCAGCGGCGTGCCACGAACGCCCCGATGGCCGGCGGCCACATCAGCGCGGGAGCCGCCACCAGTGTGGCCACTCCGGTGACGGCCGGGGCTCCGGCCAGGCCGCGCAGCACCGCGATGAGCGCCACCTGGGCGGCCCAGGCTAACCCGTACGCCAGTGCCAGGTAGACGATCACCCCTCGCCAGGGTGCGGCTAGCTAGCCGCTCATCGCTGTTCTCCGTGCGCGGGGATCTCCGGCACGCTGACGACGAAGCAGACCGCGCCGAGAGTCGGCAGCAACCGGCCGAACTGCGGCGTGCCGCGCAGGCTGGGCGCGGCGGCCGCCAGGATCGCGACGACTGTGTGGGCTGCGTAGGGTGTTGTCTTCATCCCGACTCCTTCGTCTCACGCGCGGCGGATACCCCCGGCCATCTGGTTATCGACCTGGCTTGGCTCGCCACTCCGGGCTGAGCCCGGCCTCGCGCAGGAGCTGGCGGATGCGCCGGATG
>BEIC01000167.1 GCA_002898875.1 bacterium HR26 | reverse complement strand
CTTGGTCAATTTCCAGGTCGACCACGCGATCGGCCGCTACAATACTAACCCCCTCTCCCCAGTGTGACGGCACTTAACCCAGGAGTCTTGATGGCAAGACGGCCTGGCTACGAATACCGTAAGCGCTTGATTGCGTACAGCGAGGCCACCGGGCCCGGCTACGTCGACTCGTATGCGCCGGGCCAGGCATCCCTGGAGAGTTTTAGCGTCGTCTACGCAGACCCCTTCATCCCTGGCAAGCCGCGTCGTGCTGATCAGTTGTCGCTGGTACAGGTACCGGTCAGCCAACACCGTGCACGTGAGGGTGCGCCTGGCGTGGCGGCTGTGGGCGAACCGGTTCAAGTGAATGGCCGTGACGCTACGCTGTACGAGCGTGGGGACGGCGTGGACTTGGAACTGCAGCTCGGTACTACTGTGATCACTATCCATGGGCGAGATCGGCAAGATGTGCTACAAGCGGCGAGTGCTCTACAACGGCTGAACTAGCTGGGAACGGGAGAGCTGCGCGCCTGCACGGAGAGCAGGCTGAGGGTCGATCGCTTTTGGTTTGCGGGATCACGTGCAGGTCTGCTGGCACTGCCTGGCGCGGGGCTGCAGCCCCGCGCCAGGCGGCCCTCACCCCCTTCCCCTCTCCCGCGCGGCGCGGGAGAGGGGACTCCGGCCGGCGGGAGCGGGGTGGCGAAGCCGGGTGAGGGTGGCGCACCCGCCCTCACCCCTCCCCTCCTCTCCCGAAGGTTCGGGAGAGGAAGCGCGTCCTGGCGGGAGCGGTGGAGTGGAGCACCGCCGGAAGACCGGCCGGTCGCTTCAACCCATAGAGCAAATGATCATTTACCCCTACCCCTTCACAGGCGGGGTGAGAGCACCCCACGGAGCTGGTGCTGCCGCGGGAACCCGCTACGTCCTGGACTCCAGCGCTGGGCAACGCCAGGCGGCACGCCGCAAACGTGCAAGGATTGATCAACTCTGGATGGCAGGCCGGCTGGCGGGGGCTGGCTCAGGTGGCTGGGTCGTCACGAGAGCGGCGCCTGGTCTCCAGCCGGGGCTCGGGCAGCGCATCGTCGCTCGGCGCGCCTGCGGCCAGCCACTCGCTGAAGCTCGGATCGTGGCGGGCGAGCTGGTACTCCTGGTAGATCTCCTGGCAGACAGCCCGCAAGCCCCCGCTGCCTGGCGTCGCCAGCACCAGCTCGAGGAGCCAGGCTTCGAACGCCTCCGGCTCGGGATCGGCCTCGATGACCCGCTCTAAGACCTGCCGCTTGAGGTCCAGACCGATGCTGTCGGGCGTCTGGTCGCGCTTGCGCCGCTTGCGCCGCCCCTCGGCCGCCTCGAGCGCCTGGAGCAAGGTCCGGCTGAAGGCCGCCGGGCGCACCAGCGCGGCGCGATCGGTCAATCCAGCCATACTGTCTCTCCCTGGTCAGGCCTCGCGATCGCGCGGCACGACGCGCGTGTCCATCCGGAAGCCGAGCGGGCCCGGTCGCCGGTACTCGCGGTCGAGGGCGACCAGGTCGAGCTCGACCGTCGTGAGATCCTGCAGGAGCAGGTCGCCGAGCGACCAGGCGGTGATAGTCGAGAAGGTCTTCAGGTAGCCCCGGCAGGCCTCGCATACCTCCACGCGCTGCGTGTCCTGCTTGCCCTCTTCTGCCAAGTAGCGCAACGTCCGGTGGTCGGCGTTGCCGCAGAAGGGACACTTCTGGTGGGGATAGGACCACTCGCTGGCGCAGCGGCCGCAGCGCAGCCAGCGGCTGCGCTCGAGCCCGCGCAGCTCGGCGAGCGCCGGCCAGGCGCCGCAGACCGGGCAGTAGCCGTCCCGCCACTCGAGCTGTCGCACGAGATCGCGCGCCCGGCGCCAGCAGGCGCCCAGCACCGGCAGAGCCAGGGCCTGGCCGACCACCGTGAGCAGCGAGGCCGGCACGCTCGCCTGCACCGCTAGCCGCTCGAACTCAATCTCGCGGTGCGCGATGCTCGCCGCCAGGAGCGCGACGGCGTCGAGCCTGCCGCCGGTCACCGCATCCCAGAGCTCCTGCCCGCCCTCGATCGACTGCGCTGCGACGACACGGGCGAGCTCTTCGAGCAAGAAGGCGAGTCGGGCGCTCTCGATTCCGATCGCGCGCTCGTGCAGCAGTGGAGCCCGAGATGTGCCATGCGGCAGCGCCTCGAGGTCGATCGCGACCCCGACCTCCCACGCCGGATCGGCGGCCGAGCGGAGCGCCGCCGCGTAGAGGCGCGCCAGCGGCGCGGAGATCGCGTCCTCTTCGGCCAGTGCCTCGAAGCGGTGAAGGCTCGTCCCGCTCACTCTATCGGCATTCCGGCGAGTCCGCTCGCAGTGCCCGGTCGCGGCGTGTTGTAGTAGATCACCCGTGGCCCGGTGGGCCGGAGCTCGACCGCGGCGCCGCGATTGCCGATATCGCCGCCGGGGCCGCCACCGCGGGTGCGCGAGGCCTCGGGGCTGCAGGCACCAAGCGCCAGGGCCAGGGTGAGGAGCACAACCGGCGCAACATGCCGGACGAAGCGACATACCCGTACCACGTCAGGCTGCCTCCGACGAGAGCAGCATCGCTATCCGCAGCAAGAAGCCACCGACGAGTACCAGCACTGCGGCGCTCGGCAGCGTCGACCGGCCGAGAAGCTGTGGCCGCCAGGCGAGCGCGAGCGGGACGAGCGCGCCCACCAGAACCGCCACCAGGAGCACGACGCCGTAGACGTTTTGCAGGACGAGTCGCCGGACATCCGCGTCGAGCGTCGCGACCAGGATCACGACCACGAGCAGCGTGAGTGCTAGCGAGCCGATCAGGAGCTGGCGTAGCCACTGCGAGACAGCCGGGGCGCGATCTCGAATCAGGAGGAGAAGGAGCGCGCTGGCCATGGCGAAGCCGGAGGCGAGTAAGAGGATCCCGAGCCATGGGGTATCTCCCCACAGTGGCCGGTTCGTCGCCGACAGCAATACCCCCTTGTACCCGGCATAGAAGAGACCAGCGATCCCGGCGAGCGCTGCCAGCACCGCTCCCAGCGGGCCTCCTGCCAGGAAAGCGAGCCCGGACGGAAGCCGGCCACCCTCGGCCAGGCTCCCAACGAGGATCAGGAACGAGAAGCTGCCCAGCAAGAAGAGTGCCCAGGCGCCATCGGCCATCGGTGCCCACCACTTCTGAAAGGTCGGCCCGAGCGTCTTGGAGAAGAGCAGCATGTGCCAGAAGCGTTCCGGCCGCTTGAGATCGAAGGTCAAGAGCAGGCCGCTCAGCGCGCTGCCGACGGTCGCAATGGCGAAGCCATAGCGCGCCACGAATCGGTCATTGCGGTTGCCGACCAGCCAGAGGAGCGCCGCGATCGCCGCCGCGGCGCCGGCGATGCCGGCGATGAAGAACTCCGTGACTGCCCACCAACCCCAATGGGGTGACTTGGTGAAAAAGGTATCTGGCATCGCTGCCCCCTACTCCCCAGTCTCCGATGCTTGCTGTCGACGGTCCCGCTCCTCGGCGGCGAGCTTGTCCATTCGCTGCTTGCGGAGGCCGACCAGCCCGAGCAGCCCGAGGGCGACTGCACCGGCGGTCGAGAGCGCGCTGGCCGGAGCAGCCTTCTGGGAGGGCAACTGCGGGTTGGACGGCAGGCCATAGACCTCCGGCTCGTCGAGCAGTAAGTAGAAGGAGTTGAGGCCACCCAGGATGGACTCGTCGTGTCCATAGAGCCGCGCCTGCGTGACCCCCTGGGCCTGCAACTGCTCCAGCCGCGCCTGGGCGCGCTGCCGCAGCTCGGAGATCGGCCCGAACTGGATCGACTGCGTCGGGCAGGCCTGAGCGCAGGCCGGTACCATCCCTGCCTGCAAGCGGTCGTAGCAGAGCGTGCACTTCATGGCTGTATTGGTCTCGGGGTTGATCTCGATGACCCCGAACGGGCAGGCGGCGATGCATGCCCGGCAGCCGTTGCAGACGTCGGACTGGATGACGACGGTATCGAACTCGGTGCGGATGATGGCGCCGGTCGGGCAGACCTCGAGGCAAGCTGCCTGGACGCAGTGCTTGCACACGTCGCTCATCATCAGCCAGCGCCCGGTGCTGCGATCGGGGCTGAACTGCTCGATGAACTTGACGTGGCGCCACTGGATGCCGCTGAGCGCCCTCGTATTGTCGTAGCTCTCGCCGCTGAGCGTCACCTTCCCACCGTTGCGGGCCGGGAGCTGGTTCCAGGCCTTGCAGGCGACCTCGCAGGCCTTGCAACCGATACAGACGGACGTGTCGGTGAAGAAGCCCATCGGTTCGGCCATCGTACGGCTCCTTCAGATACGCCCCCGCACGGCGCGCGTCACCGCGCGGGGGTCACCACCTCGCTCCCTACTGCAGCTTCTCGACGTTACAGCACAGCGCCTTGCTCTCGTGGATCGAGACGTTGGGATCGCCGACCATCGCCGTGAGGTCGTTGACGATGTCGCCGGTGACGATCCCCATGTAGCCCCAGTGCCACGGCATACCCACCTGGTGGACGACCTTGCCATCGATCATGAGCGGGCGCAGGCGCGGGGTGACGAGCGCCTTGGCCACGATCGACCGGCGCTTGGTCGTGATCCGCACGAGGTCGAGGTTCTTGATCCCCTTCTCCTCGGCGAGCTCCGGGCTCATCTCGATGAACAGCTCCGGCTGCAGCTCGGCCAGCCACGGGAGCCAGCGCGTCATCGCCCCCGCCAGGTGATGCTCGGTGAGCCGGTAGGTGGTGAGCACGATCGGGAAGTTGGGATCGCCCACCTCGGCGAGCTGGTTCTCCTCGTGCTGCCAGTACTTGGCCACCGGATTGTGCTGCTGCTTCGGGTAGAGCAGGTTGACTACGGGCGACTCCATCGGCTCGTAGTGCGTTGGCAGTGGCCCGTCGGCGAGCCCGGTGGGCACGAACAGCCAGCCCTTGCCGTCTGGCATCATGATGAAGGGGCTCTTGCCGTCGTGGGCGTCCAGCCCGGTCGCGCCCGGCTTGGCCGGCGTGTCGGGCGCCTTGGTCGCCGCGAAGTCGGGCACGTCGTAGCCGACCCACTTTTTCTGGCCCGCGTCCCACCAGATGTACTTCTTGCGCTCCGACCACGGGTTGCCGTCCGGATCGGCCGAGGCGCGGTTATAAAGGATGCGGCGGTTGGCCGGCCAGGCGTAGCCCCAGCCGAGGTTGGTGCCCGGCTTGTTGTCCGGATCCGGCTCACGGCTGCGAGACAGCAGCTTGCCCTCCTCCGGGTAGACGCCGCAGTAGATCCAGGAGGCGCAGGTCGTCGAGCCGTCGTCCTTGAGATCGCCGAAGCTCTTGAGCAGCTCCTTCGTGCCAGTCTGATAGCCGTTGATCTCGCGGATGATCTTGAAGACGTCCGGCTCGCCCTCGATCCGCGTGTTGGTCGGGTAGGTGCCGGGGTCGTAATCGAAGTCCCAGAGGAGGTTCTTGATCCCCTCGTCCCGCGGCAGGGTGCTGTCGGCGTAGAGCTTCTTGAGCCGCAGCGCGAGCTGGTGCGTGAACCAGGCGTCGGAGCGGCAGTCGCCCGGCGGGTCGGCGGCCTTCTCGTGGAACTGGATAAGCCGCTGGGTGTTGGTGAATGTGCCTTCCGTCTCGGCGACCTGAGCCGAGGGGAAGAGGAAGACCTCGGTCTTGATGTCCTCGGGCCGGATCTGGCCGCTCTTCACCTCCGGCGAGGCGTACCAGAAGGACGCTGTCTCGGTCTCGAAGTTGTCCTTGACCACCAGCCAGTCGAGCTGCATCAGCGCGCGCCGCTGCAGCCCGGCGTTGATCGAGGTGGCCGGGTTCTGGCCGAAGATGAGCGCGCCCTTCACCTCGCCCTTCGCCATGGCGATCATGGTCGCCAT